>JANTGD010000139.1 GCA_024763135.1 Thiotrichales bacterium
AGGTAGTCGGACAGACTCGCCTCCTCCTCCCGGTAAATCATCATTTTATCTGCTTGTTCACTCATAAATCGTCACCCAATATATTACTAAAAATTTTGCAACCACTCAGATTAGTCGTCCTTTATCCTATATCTGCTTTTCTTTTCGATGGCTTTGTTATGCACTGCGCATACTCATCTATTTCGCGCGAAAACATCCGGATGTGGGCCGAAATAATACTCTGTTATGCAGTCACAAATAGCCCGTTATAAATACTTTTCTTGTGGTTTAAATACATAATCAATGAAGACTTCATTTTTCGGAATATCCCCCAAAAACTGCGTCTGCTTGTCCATTGAATGTCTGTAGGAAAGCACAAGGGAAGAATTCAATGATATTTTCCAGTCAATTCTTGGTTGGAGACTGTAGTACTCCCTCGTCAACGTTTCAGGACTATTATTGTCTAGCTGTGTTCTTTTCAGATAGTAAACATCCAAACCCCATCTAAACGTGTCAAAGGCTCTTCCGGAGACACTGAACTTTACTTCATTATCATCAAAAACCTCACCCGTACCACTTGGCCGTACTGCCTTAGTATAGGATGTCAGCACTCTTACAAGTTCGTCGGTGTAGCTAAGATAACCGGTTGATTTTGCAGCCGTGTTTGTAGTTTTCTTCCCTTCGATCGTAGAATCGGTTACCTGACCACCGGCCGATAGGCCCGCCTTAATTTTTTCGCTGATAGCATAATCGAAGCCAAGGGATCCGGATGAGGTTGCGGCACTTGAATCCCGGGAAAAGGACTTATAGCGTGAGTACCCTGTCCCTAACCATACGTCAAGATTTTCGCTATAGTTTCTCGTTCCTGTTAATGCGGCCGATTGGTCATTGTAGTCATACAATCCAAACTGTTCAGCATTATCGTAATCGACACCGGTAAAATTATAGGTTACCTGTACATCGCTCACTTCGGACAAACGATACTGCCAACTTGGACTCATATTGACTAACACACGATGCTTATCGGCTGTTGTAATCCCTGTATCGGTGATTTCCGATCTGCGAATCGATTCGTTATTTATTTTGGCTTTGAATCCGAGTATTGATCGATCTGAAAAACTTTTAGCAAAGACAGTCAAATCCTGATTAAACGAGTCACGATCTGAATCATCCTGCGATTTGTGATAACCGAGACGTGGAACAATTTTCGCTTCGACTGATTCGGAAAGGTTACTTAGTGTAAATCCAACGCCTAAGTTCACTGCAGTATCAGATTGCTTATCATCGACTGAGGAATTAATGTTATCCGTCGTTTCGATTCCTGTTTCTACAAAAGGCTGGAATGATTGTGCGCCATAAACAGTACCGAAAGGCACCAATAAAAGTGTTGCCAGCGTACACTTCGGCCGCGGTGTGAGCTTCATACTCAAACTTCTCTTCCTCATCGCTGTTATGGGACGATGACCGTGTCACCACTCATTAAAACTATATTCTTATCCAAGCCCTTACCACGCATGACTTTGCCATAGTCAAAAGGAATCACGGTTTCCTGCCCCGTTACCTTGTCTCTTCGTATGACTTTTATCTTGCTTCGATTGGCAAATGCCGTAATGCCTCCGGCCATACTCAGGGCTTGCAATACGGAGGTGCCACCTGTCAACACGTATTCCCCAGGATTTTTAACCTGGCCAAGGACAAACACCTTGTTTCCCACGACTTCTTGCACTGTGACCGAAACTTCTGGCTCAGAGATGTAGCGAGTCAGTCCTGCCGCGATATCTTGCTGTAGCTGTGCGACGGATCGCCCGCCTGCCTGCAGGTCTCCCACCAATGGAAAGGTGATTCCGCCGTCAGGTCTGACAACGACTTCTTTTTGTAGATCTTCTTCTCCGTAGACAGAAATCGCTAGTTTGTCACCCGGCTGTATCTGGTAGGCAGCACGCATCTGTTCGGCATACGCACTCAATTCAGTGCCTGCATCGGCATTTGCAGACGCTTCATCAGGCTGCGCTTTTTTCGGCGCCGAGCCACATGCGACGATCAGTATGCTGATAACGGCAGCCAGTACCAGTAGTAAGCAACGCCGAATGATCTTCATCTGTTTGTATTCCTCTATGTTATTAGTCATTGCAAATTCGTCTCTTCTCCAGCGAATCATTATCGAGATCTCTGCCTCTGTTCTCAGGTGCCGATGCTATCAGCCCCCCCTTACAACGAATATCTCCTGGTTCACAGTTTTCCGACATCGTTTAGTGACACACATCAACCCCCTTGCCATCAGAACCTGCTGATTTGAATAGAAAAATCGACACGCTCACCAAAACAATGAACATTCCCGTTTTCCGGGTTAGCGCTTTAGTTCTCATTCCGCCCAAAAAGTTTCTGCCCCACGCGACTCATTGCTGTGCTTCGTGATCCAAGCCACATAGGGGGGTACCTAAACAACTCCAACAGGCAATGACCAACGGGACCGATTCGTATCTGTTGTGGAGCAGGCCTTGTCCAGGACAGGTCGGGCTAATCTCGCTTTATTTCTCTGCTAAACTGTCACTCCTTTATAAGATTAAGAGTGGCAAACAACGGTGGATATCAGCCAATTTCAGCCGGAGAGCAACTCACTGACAGACCAGCGCATCCTGATCAGTGGCGCAGCAGCAGGGATTGGGCGAGCACTGGCGCTCGCCTGTGGAAAACTGGGTGCAACGGTGATACTTCTCGATAAACACGTGGCCGGCTTGGAAGCGGTGTATGATGAAATCGAAGCCGCCGGCGGTCCACAGCCTGCGATCTATCCTCTGGATCTGAGTCAATCGGGCCTCGAGCATTATCAGGAACTCGCCAAAGTCATCGAAACTCAGCTTGGAGGGCTGGATGGCCTGGTCAACAATGCGGGCTATCTTGGCGCGTACTCACCTTTTGAATTGTACGATATCGACCTGTATCTCGATGTGATGGCAGTCAATCTGCATGCCCCGTTTTTGTTGACACAGTCTTGTTTACCACTGCTCAGGCGCGCCGATGCAGGCACCATCGTATTCTCCACACACGATCAGCTTCGTCCCTATGCGGGCGGCTTTGGCATGGCCAAGGCTGGCCTGCAGGCAATGATGGAGATACTCGCGCGTGAGCTCGAAGGTGATACAGCCATCCGCGTAAATGCGGTTGATGCGGGAATCGTCAATACCGCCATGCGACGCAGCGCTTACCCTGGAGAAGACTGGCGCGAGTTACCTACCGCTGAACAAGTAATTGCCCCATACCTTTACTTTCTCAGCCCAGACAGTCACGGTGTCACCGGTGTGAACTATCAGATCGCACAGCCCAATGACCTCCAAGCGCAGAATAATTCGGACGCATAACCAACTCTGCACTACCGGGTGTCTCTAAGGAAGCTCTGATCAATTCGTAACACGGCAGAATAAATCAGAGCTTCCCTAAAAACACTTGAGTGTTTTTCTATGCCAAACACAATGACGCGGCACGCTGGAGTGTGATCGGGATCGAGGTATTTAGATATGCACAGCAGCCCTCTGTTCACAATCTGCAGCCAAACGGGCGCGCAAATGCGGTACTTACCTATTGACACGAGCGTACTGAGTCGTGACTTGGACACTCCAGAGTAACCAAACAAGCTTACTCTTCAAGTAAATCGGGCCGAGTCGCCTGGGCATCAAACCTGATAAACAAACGCCCCTGTGCGGCGGCTGGCAACTTAGCCAGCTGTGCTTGTTGGATGGGTGGAAGCAAACGCAAACGAAGGCGATGGGAGACTGTGAGCACTCCATCGTGTTCTTCAATCAATGGATAGTCGGCCCGTTCCCAACTCGGCTCGGGCACGATTTCGGCCGACAGCGTGGTATGCTCCAAGTCATCCAGCTTCACAAGGAAACGCGTATCAGGGCCGATTCTCGACCAAGCCTCCGCCGGTACCCACGCGCTTACCCATAACGTGCTGCGATCCTCCAACAACATAAGCGTATCGCCTTTTGCCACCGTTACGCCTTCTTTGGCAAGACGCAGCACAACGCGCCCGGGCACACCTGCCGGCACCACATAAAAAGACAATTCCGCTTGCAAGGCTTGCACGTCCTTGCCGGCCTGCGTCACCCCGGCGAGGGCTGCCTCAACCTGCGCCCAGGCTTCTGCCACTTTGGCCTGTGCCACCTCATAGTGTGCAATTTCCCGATCGAGCTGTTCCTGCGTGACTGAAAACCGCTTCCGCAGATCCCGAGTCCGCTGCAGTTCCAGCGCCACCACCTCTGCTTCTTTCTGGGTTTGCAAGTGCTGCGCTCGCAATACCTTGACCTGCTGTTTGCGCTGTTGCAACAGCGCCTCGGCAGATTCAATCTGCGCACGGAGCACACGCGCATCGTAGGAAGCCACGATTGTGCCGGGGCTGACTTGATCCGCTTCTTCCACGGAAATGTGATACAGCCGTCCCGTCATCGGTGCCACCACTTTCGCAATACCTGGCTCTAACACCATTGGGACGGCGACCTCCACGGGCGGGGAGACCTCTTTTCGCTCAAAAAACCAACGCGCCTGCGCAACAGGCCCGAGAAAGCCGAAGATCAACATCCACAGCAATACAACTTTTTTCATAGCAAACGATCAATCATACTTACTTTATGCACGAGCATATACGGGTGGCTAAGGTGTCAAACCGGCAGCCTTGCTCGCACCCTGAATCTCGGCGACAACCTTCGGTATCTGCGACAATGCAGGTGCGCCATCCATGAGTAGCGCGATCGGTAACACTTCGAACACTTGCTCGACGGATGCACCGCAACGCAGTGCGTTGTGAACATGGAGTTCAATCAACTCCCCCCGCTGTTTAACCACCGCCATCCCCAGGCCGATCAACTCGCGATAGTCCGCCGCAATCGGCCCCTGAAGCAGCACGAATTCGTGCCAGGAATCTTTCCATGCGTCAAACAAGTCACCCGCGTGATCCGGGCAGGCATGAAAGTACAATACGATCTTGCGTACCATCGCGATATCCTCGTCGGTGGCACCCAATTTGCGCGCATCACTGGTGTGAATACGGATACAGCGATTACAGTCTTTCACCAGCGCAATGCCCAATGTAATCAGCTCCTTCGGCAGGCGTTCAATCTCCCCCTTTTTGGTGCTCTCCTGGGAGAGTTCTCCCATGATTTCAAAAAACTCGGCCAATCCATATGAACGTGCCTGTTTCATCGATTCCATGAATGATATCGAGGTACTCATTATCTATTGCCTCTCTCCAATACTATTTTTTACTCAAGTTACGGAGTTTAAATATCATTACGCACTGAATTAGAGCGTCCCTTCTCCCTCGGGGAGAAGGACAGGATGAGGGAATGCATGCAATCAAAGCATTCAGGCTTAAAATCCCCTCACCCCAACCCTCTCCCTGGGGGAGAGGGGGCTACGAACTCCGAAACTCGAGTTTTTTAGAACCCAGCGCGCACCTTATCACTAAAGGGCAACGCGCTTCATACCAATTGGGTAACGACTCAGCGAATTGCTAAACCATGAAGTCACTGTTCAGATTGCCCCTGTAATGGACAGTCTCCCAAAGACTTAACAGGCTGTTGAAAAACTCTCAGCTAGCACGATCCAGCGTTAATTGTGGCTCAAAATGCTCATTTACTGCATGTAAACTGCGCTTTTTCTCCAGATTTTGCGCCGCAAGATGCCGTGATACGAATTGATCAGAGCTTGCTTAAAACAGTCCTTAGTAATGCCTTCTCGTGTTCAGCGCCACTCCCTCACCATGGATATAACTTTTGACCTATCCCGATTTCTGAGGTTAAGCCTCAGGCATAGAGCGACAGCCCAATATTCAAACACGCTCGAGCAGACTAGTATCAGCAACAAATCCAAGAAGGCCAAGTACTTTCTGGATAGCGCAGACGCGCCGACTCGGCCCCACACCGACAAGACGTTCTTAAGACAACAGGGCAGTCGCTCAGCAGACCTGAAACTGATCGCGTCGTTCTCGGTCACGGTGCGCAAATGTGAAAACGACGAAAGGTGAGCCGAAGTCGCCAGAACCACGTCGTTACATGACAGATAACAAGCACATGATTGGTCAAATATACGGTTATTTCTGATTCTGGAGGATCACTATGACATACAACGTAAACGGATATGGTAGCTACAACCCGTACAGCTACGGTTCCACTGGAAACAGCGGGTCCAACCCATCTCAGGGTTATGGCTCAGGTTCCGGAGCACCGTCGGGCAATCCATTCAGCGGAATGAGCTACAGCAGCCTAATGAGCATGATTGGCCCCTTAATGGGTCAAATGGGTGGCGGCTCGTCTTCCACCGGCTATCCCTCGTCTGGCTATTCGCATCATGGCGGAACCCCTGGGTATGGTGGGCAAGGCGGCTATCACTACACGCCTTCACCCCAGCACAACCATACCGTCAACTACCCTTCAGCGCCGCAATCTCAGGGGCCACTCTTTATTCAAAGCGGTGGTGGTAAAGGCGGTAAAAAAGGCCAGGGACAAACCGTTATCGGTGGAGGTTACGGCATGGGCGGCGCTGGCGGCCCGTTATTTGTCCAATCCGGCGGTGGCAAGGGCGGCAAGAAAGGCCAGTCGAATGTTACCATCCTGGGCGGCTACGGTGGCGGTGCACCCAGCTACCAGACGACCCAAACAGGACCTGGTCAGTATTTTCAACCCCCTATGCAACCACAGGGTTACCCACATGGCGGCGGTTACCCTTCCGGTCCACAGCATGGGGGTGGCTATCCTTCCGGATCTCCTCACGGTGGCGGCAACTATGGCCCCAGCCCAATGCCTTATCCCTATTATCCGGGTGTCTCCTATCCCGGACAACACAATCACACTGCAAACTACCCGGCTCCTTCACAACCTCAAGGTCCACTCTACATTCAAAGTGGTGGTGGCAAAGGCCGTGGACAGACCATCTACAATGGGGGAGGGTACGGCAATGGCGGCTTGTTCGTGCAATCCGGTGGTGGCAAAGGCGGCAAAAAAGGCCAGTCGAACGTCACCATTCTGGGAGGTTATGGCGGCGGAACACCCAGTTGGCAAACTACGACCACCAGCCCCGCGCACTATTGGGGCGGTTATTGGGGCGGGGGTCACGGTTACTACCCTGGTGGCGGCTGGGGGAAATAATCCGCTGATCTAAAGAAGCTCTGATTAATTCTTAACACGGCATCTTGTGGCGCAAAATCGCTCACTTCTGCGTGGCGGATCTTCGCAATAGCTAGCTATTACCTGCGATCCGCGCCTTGAACTGAACGGTTTTTCACCACAATTTGCTCGCGCCAGAATTAATCAGAGCTTCCCTAACAGGCTTTTGAAAAACTCTTAGGTGAGTGCGAGACAAGGCAAAATCTGGAGAAAAAGCGCAGTTTACACGCAATAAATGAGCATTTTGAGCCACAATTTACGCTGGATCGTGCCAGCTGAGCGTTTTTCAACAACCTGCTAAGTGAGCCCATAACCTGCTTCCTCACTCTGCCTGTTCGCAGCACTTCCGTTAGCTGCTAAGAGGAGCCGCGGTGCTCGTTTAGTGTCGTCCTCACAGGCAGGGCGCTGCAGAACTTCGCAAGAAGCCTAAGAGCAAGGCGCTCACAGCTCAGCAACCACTGGCTATTAAAAAGGTATGTTCAAGAGTCAATAGCAGCGCGTTTATGGGCAGTAAGATGACACAGCAATAGTACAACAGGCTATTGAAAGCTAGTGGGCCATGCGGGAAAAAAAGTAAGGCCCAGAGACCCGCCTTATTTTCCGCATGGCCCACTAATATATTCAGCTCTAAGCGCTCATGTACAGGCAGGGACTCACTATTAACCCGGCACCCTACTAATCGCCTCATTGAATCGAAAGAACAGTCGAAACCACATCTTCCACGTTACGGCTTCCCTAACGCTAAAGTCATAGTGCTGAAACTTCCCCACGCCATGCTTGTCCACATGAATACGGCCAATTTTCCATACTCAATTCAGGGTCTTCCTTGAGTGATTGATAACCGGGAGGTTCAAATGCCCCTATCCAACAGCCCGTTCACTGCTGATGATGTCGCACTCAGCTGGGCAAAAAACACATTCCATAGCCAGCACGAAGAATTAATTGCTGATAGCCCCTGGTCAAAGGTCTATCGACTTCAGGGATCCCAGGGTTCTGGATTCCTCAAGCTCCTGCCAACTCAGGAAAAGGAGACGCTGGATAAAACCGCCTTGATCCATCAGCGATTCGGAGGCGTAACCCCAGAAGTCAGTGCCATTAATCAGGAACTCGGCTTGATGTTTATGCCCGAAGAAGCGGGGCTGCGCCTCAACGAGTACTCCAGCGAACAGCAAATTCGCCAGCTACTGCTCACCTATGCCGACATCCAGATTAAGGCCGCGCAGGACCCACAACTGCTTGCGACCATTCCTCATGTCGGCTTATCCGGGCTATTCCAGCAACTTCTCGATTTCCTCGATCCGGAGACAGCCAATCCACCAGGACAAGTCGGGGCAGACTATTTTCTCGACA
>JANTGD010000140.1 GCA_024763135.1 Thiotrichales bacterium
TTATTGGTGATGAGAGGTTTTTCTGATTTGCCAGGTGCACCAAGAGCTTGCGTGGACTTTTGTGATCCAACTGAGGTTTTTAGGATCAAAGCATTCACGCTTAAAATCCCCTCACCCCAACCCTCTCCCTGGGGGAGAGGGGGCTACGAACTCCGAAACTTGAGATACCTAAGTGCCTGTCCGAGAAGAGGGGCCGTGGCGAGGGGAAGCCGTTTTGAGACCATTGTTTTGCTCATTCGAGGCGAATAGTGACGCATAGTCACTACTCAGCGGGTAGATAAAATCGGAGGTAACTGCTCAGATTGCCCCTAATATTCGTCAGGTCAAGGCGAAAAATGTGAGTTTACAAGTGTAAATAACCATTTTTTAACCCAGAAATGGCGTAGTTCAGGGGGAGCTGAGTAGTTATGACGATATTCATCGAAAATGATTGGAGAAATGGGCCAACAGGCCTTTGCCGTAACAGGCCATCTATACATCGTCTTTTCTACATTGCACTACAACAATTGAGTTCACTATGGCGCAACCCAAAAACTCCCCCGAACGTCGCACAGTATTAAGCGCCGCAGGTGCTGCACTGAGCTCATTCTGGAACATGTTCCCCCTGATTATTGCAATATTGCTATTAATGAGCCTGCTTGCTCAGCTGTTACCCAAGCTCGTGCACTCCGGCTGGTTGGGAAAGCACCCCGTCCTCGATGCGTTTTCGGGCGCGGCCATCGGTAGTATTGCGGCAGGCCAGCCCATTGCCAGCTATTTGCTGGGAGGGGAATTGCTGGCCAATCATGTGGGACTCATCGGCGTCACCGCATTGGTCGTCAGTTGGGTCACTGTAGGAATTACGCATCTGCCATTGGAAGCTGCAGCCTTCAACTGGCGCTTTGCCCTGCTGCGTAATCTCTATAGCTTTGGCTTCGCCATTGTGATCGCATTTATCATTGGGGGCATTCTGTATGTCCAATAAACCTCGCGAGAAACAAACAACCCAAACTAAAAATAAACGTCGGGGCAATTGGTGGTTTTTAGCTTTTGTGGCCGGCCTTTATGGTCTCGTGCTGCTGCTCGATCCGGAACTGGGGCGCCACGCATCGGCCTACTTCTTCCACAGTCTGCAACGGTTATTACCCTTTTTCGTGATAATGTTGCTGATTCTGTGGCTGTTCAATTATTTCATACGTCCACGAAAAATCGCCAAACAACTCGGTGGACAATCCGGTTTACGCGGCTGGATTATCGCCATCGCATCCGGCGTTTTTTCCATGGGTTCAATGTACCTCTGGTATCCACTGCTCGCAGATCTCCACAAACAAGGCCTGCGCCCCGCGCTCGCGGCGGCTTTTCTCTATAGCCGCGCCATTAAAATTCCTATGCTGCCATTTATGTATCATTATTTTGGCGGACTCTACACACTCTTGTTCGTTGTTCTGGTGCTCCTTTTTTCCATCCTGATTGGAATCGCGGTAGAACGCACCCAGTGGCAATCGAGCTAAGGGTGTTGCCACCTGGGAACTCGGATGCCCGCTGAGAATTATGGAAGCTCTGATTAATTCCGGCGCGAGCAGATTGTGGTGAGAAATCGTCCAGTTCAAGCCGCGGGTCACAGGTAATAGCTGGCTGTTGCAAAGATCCGCAACGCAGACGTGGGCGATTTTTGCGCTACAAGAATGCCGTGTTACGAATTGATCAGAGCTTCCTATTGTTAATATGTGACCAGCTAAGAACATTCTGCTGATGCAGGGGTGCCACTACGCAGACGTTTGCATGGTTTTCTTGAGTAAGGCCAGGAGTTCTTTCAACGAACGCGTATTGAGTACATCGCGGGCAGTGAGCCAGCCTCGTTTGGCTTGGAGTATGCCGTAGTCGAGAACTGCAAAGTTTTCTACACTGTGGGCGTCGCTGTTGACACTCACGAGCACTCCGGCCTGTTTTGCGGCCAGGCAGTTGACGTCGTCGAGATCGAGGCGATCCGGTTGACTGTTGAGTTCCAGAAAGCAACCACGCTCGGCTGCCGCTTGAATGATTTTATCCAGGTCAATTTCGATGGCTGAGCGGTTATTGAGCAGACGCCCGGTTGGGTGTGCGAGTATGCTAAAGCATGGGCTGTCCATAGCACGCAAAATACGCGTTGTTTGACGGCGACGCGACAAATCGAATTGATAGTGAACCGCGGCGACCACCAGGTCGAGCCGGCATAGCACCTCCGCATCCAGATCCAAACTTCCGTCCTCGAGAATATCGACTTCGATACCTTTGAGTATGCGGATACCACGAATTTCTTCATTGAGTCTATCGATGGCATCCATCTGTGCGAGCAAGCGAGAGGCATCGAGTCCTTTTGCGACGCGCAGATGTTGGCTGTGATCGGTGATGGCGAGATAGTCCAGGCCTTGCGCCTGGGCCGCGCGGGCCATTGCCTTTATGCTCGCCGTACCATCTGTGGCCTTGGTATGGCTGTGCAGATCGCCCCGCAGATCACTGCGCTCAATGAGTTTAGGCAGTTTACCGCGCTGCGCGGCCTCGATTTCTCCTCGCGCTTCACGGAGTTCAGGTGCGATGAACGGCAGGCCCACCGATTGATACACCGACTCCTCCGTTTTTCCAGCGATACGCCGCCTGCCTTTGAATACCCCATATTCATTGATTTTCAGCCCGGCATCCTGTGCCAGGCGGCGCAATTGAATACTATGGGCTTTACTCCCCGTAAAATACTGGAGTGCGGCGCCAAAGCTCTTCTGCTCGACGACGCGGACATCGACCTGTAAGCCACATTTCAATAGGACTGTCGCGCGGGTACTGCCCTGGGAAAGAGTCTCTGCCACTTCGTCGTATTCGCACAATGCCTGCATGACCGGTGCGCTGTCACGCGCTGTGACGAGAATATCCAAATCCCCCACCGTGTCCCTGCCCCGCCGGTAGCTCCCTGCGATCACCACCGAATCGACTCCGGTTGCACGGCTCAGCCAGCTACGCAGTGGTTCCGCATAGCGCGCCGCCGTGGCACGCAGAAAACGCTGCTTTTTTTTCCGCTGGCTGGCCAGTACTTCGAGAATTTTTTGTTCGGTTTTTTCGCCAAAACCAGGTAACTGCTGAATTCTTCGGCCCCGTGCTGCGCGCTCGAGTTGATCCAAGTTGCTGATGCCCTCATTGAGAAACAGTGCCCGCACCCGCTTTGGCCCCAGGCCAGGGATTTTTAGTAATTCCTCTACGCTGGCCGGTACCTTTTTATGTAATTGTTGCAGCGCCGACATTTTGCCGGTTTGGAGAAATTCATTGATTTTTTTGGCGAGCCCCTCCCCAATACCCGGCAATTCGGTGAGCTCGCGACCTTGCGCTACCCACTCTGACGCTTCTTGAGGTAAGCCTCGCAGGGTAAGCGCCGCATTGCGGTACGCTCTGACGCGAAAAGGATTGGCATTTTCTATTTCGAGCAAATCGGCAATCTCATCGAAAGCCGCTGCGATGTCTTCGTTATGGATGGGCATGGTCTGGTCGCCGTAAGCAAGTTTTCCGACTGCAAGGGTCGCCGCGCGAATCGTAACAAGTTGGACGTAAACGCGTCAGCAGGTTGGTCCATCGTCTAGTTTAATCTGACGGACTCAGTTGCTATTAACCAAGCAATAAATAGCGCGTTCAGAGCGTCCGGCCTGCGTTGAATCAGGGTGCGCCGCGCAGGGAATGGTCATTCCAATGCCCAGCGACGCAACACCAAACCAGCACAGGACGGACACGCCGAACAGAATGTATTGAGGGGCAATCTGAACAGCTACCTCCCATTTTATCTACTCGCAGAGTCGTTACGCCTCATACAGAGCACCATGTGCCAAATCGTTACCTGGAAGTTTCCACCGGCCCAAATTCTACTTGAACCTATGCATTTGGCGTAGTGTGCAGGCAGAACGCCGCGAGTCTGCAAAACAGCGTGCTTTGACTTAGACCAATAAAGCCAGTAGATTGCGCGACTGTGTTGCGCAGGTGCACCTTCACGGTGTTAAACGGGAAGCCAGTGCGGAGCGATGCTCTCAGTCTGGCGCTGCCCCCGCAACGGTAAACAAGTGGATCGATTGCAAAACTCATCCCGGGCGAGCCAAATACCGCCCTTGCCACTGTGTCAAAGAGAAACAGGCGTTAGCGCTAAACGCATAAAGTTTTCTCCAAGCATGGGAAGGCTGGCATCGATCTGAAGCTTCGGCTTCGACTTGTGAGCCCGGATACCGGCCTGCCGCAGATCCAAACATCGCGACGCAAGCGGGTGGCTTGCCGGGAGATCGTCATGCTTTTACCTTTTTCAATGCTCGCTCAGTCTTCTTACCTCACCCCCGCCCGCACTGGGTATGCGCGGCACGCCCATTAAACGTCGTCACGTGCTGCAGCGTTGGGTGGTCTGGGTGCTTCCGTGGTCTTTCTGCATGCCGGTGAGCTGGGCTGATGCCCTGGCCCCTGTCACTGTACGCGACACGCCCGCAGAGCCACTCACGGGTGGCGTCTCACTGTCTGAAACTACCGCTTTTCATTCGCGCATCGAGCACGAAACCTTGACTCGGCCCGGGGCCACCCTTACTCAGACCCTGGCGCGGGAAGCCGGCGTCCAAGTGCGTGAATCAGGCGGATTGGGGAGCTTCTCCAGCGCTACGCTGCGCGGCTCGAGCAGCGACCAGGTCATGGTCTATCTGGACGGATTGCTCCTCAACCAAGCGGTTGGAGGTGGGGTTAATCTGAGTCAAATCGATCTCTTGCAAGCAGATTCGGTGGATATCTACCGGGGCAGCCTGCCGATTGCGCTGGGGCAGGCTTCCCTGGGGGGCGCCATACAAATCAATACGCCCGGCAACGACGCGCCAGCACAGCGCCTGCGCCTTGGCTATGGCTCCTTTGGGGAATGGCAGCTCGGCGGTCTGTCGGCGGGCGCGCGGGGTAAATCGCACGCGCTGATGTCGATCGATCTGCGCGGGAGTAGAAATGATTTTCCTTTTCTCAATGACAGGCAAACGTCCTACAATCCGGATGACGATTTCCAGGATCACCGCCACAATGCCGCCGTCCGCCAAACCGCTGTGCTGCTCAAGGTCGATCGCCAAGCCCGGCCTTTGCGGCGCTTTGATGCCAGCCTCAACTACTTCCACAAGTTTCAGGAAATCCCGGATCAACGTAACAGTCCCAGTAATGCCGCCACACTGCTAACAGAAAACCTGGCACTGCAGGCAGCGCAACGGTTCGATGCTTGCGGTGATACGGCATGGCGCAGTCGCGTTCGCTCGGAATTCAGTGAAACGCGTGAAACCTATCAAGATCTCCAGGGAACGGTCGGCTTAGGCCAACAGCATGACCGTTGGCGGACCCGAGCAATCGGGATAGAAAATCTCTGGGAGCGACTCACAGAGCGCAGCACGCTAACCGCCTCTGTCGCGCTCCGTCATGAGGGTTATCACAATACCGATTTGCTTGCGCAGGTACCGGACAGTCATGCCACTCGCGAGCAATTGAATCTCGCCATTGGACAGGCGTGGTTCCTGGCCGATGAGCGACTGCTTTTGACCCCGGCACTACGCTTGCAGCATCTCCAGGATCAACTGCAGATCTTCAAACGCTCGAACACCACAGCGGCACATCCAACGCGCGTCACTCGCACTACCACGAGCCCGCAATTCGGTTGGTCGTATCGGCTAACCCCCGGGCTGACGCTGAAAGGGAATTGGGCCCGCTATCAACGGGTGCCCAGTTTTACGGAACTGTTTGGCAATCGCGGCCTGTTACTGGGGAATGAAAACCTGCGCAGCGAATCAGGGAATAATTTCGATTTGGGTCTGCAATGGTCGCCGCACGAGCGCATCCGGCCACGCGGACTGCGGCAGATCGAGTTGAGCGCATTCTACAAGCACCTCGATACCGCGATTGCCCGGGTTTACGATGCCCGCGGTATCGGTCGATCCATTAATATCGACGGCGCGCGTGTAGCCGGCCTGGAAGCGCAGTTTCGCGCGCAGCTCGGCGCAACCACGAGCCTGCGCATCAACAGCACCCTGCAACATAGCGAAAATCTCAACAGCATTCCTGCATTTAAAGGTAAACAACTGCCCGGTCAGGCCGAACAAAGCCTGACCGGGCAGTTGGAACAACGCATGGGCCAGGTAACCGGTTACTACGAATTTCTGGGCAAATACCACAGCTACTACGATACCGCCAATCTATTACCCGCCGCCGCTCAAACACTGCATACGCTCGGGCTGCGCTGGGAACAACAACGCTTCAGGTTGTCTTTTGAGCTGCGCAATCTGAGCAATGCCGTCTATGAAGATTTCAATGGATTTCCCAAACCGGGACGTCGCTTTTTTCTCACTTTGGACTACACAGGAGACCCATCCCAATGAAACTCACCCACCTGACACGACTCAGCCTGTATGCCGCTGCGCTGCTTGCACTGCTGCCCATCCTCAATGGTTGTACTGACAATAATGGCAACACAGCAGCACTTCCGCCAACCGACCAATCCGCTGTTGTGGCCACCGTCGCAGCGGATTTTTCTGCAGGCGCCCATGCAGTGTTTACCAATCAGAGCCCCTACACCGGGCAAACAGATCTATTGCCCACCGGCTCGGATATTACGGTGGCGGCTTATGGCGAGTATTTCTATCGCATCGAACGGTTTAGCGGAGAAAATGTCAGTCGTTTCCATATCAGCGCACCCGCCACGCCGGAATACCAGTATTCCACTGCCGCGAGCGATGGCAGTGAACCCGCAAGCAGTAACCCATATGGTTTGGTGTTTGTCAGCGAAACCAAGGCCTACTTGCTGCGCTACGGCAGCGACAAAGCCTGGATCGTCAATCCGGCGGCTGCCAGTGAAGCAGAATTCAAGGTGGGAGAGCTGAATTTGAGTGCCTATACAGTTCCTGGCGCAGGGGCGCCGAACATGAGCGCGGGCGTCATCGTCGATGACCGCTTGTATATCACCCTACAGCGTATGGACAGCACATTTACACCCCAGCAGGCCTATGTTGCCGTGTTCGACACGACAACCGACCAGGAAATCGATACCCAACCCGCGAGCGCGGGACTCAACGGCATTCCGCTGCTGGTGAAAAACCCCAATGATATCGAGTACCTGAAAGACACCGGCCTGCTCTATGTGCAGGGAGTTGGCCAATACGAAAACAGTTTTGCCGGCACTCCCGCCGTGTATGCCGGTGGCATTGAAAGCATCGACCCAGTGCGCTTTACCACCAATTTAATAGTCGACGACGGAGATGATGCCAACCATCCAATGGGTTTATTGACCGGCATGGAGCTGTTCTCGGCCGAGCGTGGCTATATCATCGGCTACGCCGGATTCGGGGACAACAACCTGTACAGCTTCAACCCCAGCACCGGTGCCATCACCCTGGATGCAGGCGGCAATCCCGCTGTGGTCGCTGAGCTCAGCCATACCGGCCTTGGGGGACTGGCAATCGATAACCGACAACAACTTTGGGTCAGCGTGGCGGATCCGCAGAATCCCGGCATGCGCGTGCTCAATGCTACCGATGGCAGCGTGATCGAACCGTACCTGGCCACAACCCTCAATCCCAGCACCATCGCTATCTGCAACAATCCGGTATCGGGTACCCAGCCGTGAGTGCGGCTTCTGAGCGTGACAAGCGCCACCGCGAGCGTATGCAACGTAAAAAAGCAGTGATCGATGAGCATATAGCTCAGGCTGACCAGGAACGCGGCATAGTGATCGTGCTCACCGGAAATGGTAAAGGCAAAAGTAGCTCGGGATTTGGCATGGTGGCACGCGCGCTCGGCCATCACATGCATGTCGGTGTAGTCCAATTTATCAAAGGCCAGTTTGCGACCGGGGAAGAAGCCTTTTTTCGCCGCTTTTCGGAAGACGTGGAATTTCACGTTATGGGCGAAGGCTTTACCTGGGACACTCAGGACCGCAGCCGCGATATCGAAACCACCCGCAAGGCCTGGCAACAGGCCCTGCTGTTTCTGCGTGATGCGCGCTACGACATGGTGCTGCTCGATGAACTCAACGTGGTCCTCCAACTCAATTACCTGCCCGTTGAGGAAGTATTGGCCGCACTGACGGAGCGTCCCTATATGCAACACGTTATTCTCACGGGTCGGGGCGCGCCCGAGGCACTGATCGATGCCGCAGATACGGTAACTGAAATGCGCGACATCAAACATGCCTATCGGGCGGGCATCAAAGCACAAAAAGGTGTTGAGCTATGAAATCTGCGCATGCACCAACCGCTTCCCAGCCGGTTTCGAAATTGCAATGCTGATAGGTGCTGATCTCAGCAGCACTTAACAGGTTGTTGAAAAACTCTCAGGTGAGTGCGAGACAAGGCAAAATCTGGAGAAAAAGCGCAGTTTACACGCAGTCAATGAGCAGTTTGAGCCACAGTTAACGCTGGATCGTGCCAGCTGAGAGTTTTTCAACAGCCTATTAAGGAAGTTCTGATCGATTCGTACCACGGCATCTGATGGCGCAAAATCACCCA
>JANTGD010000141.1 GCA_024763135.1 Thiotrichales bacterium
GTGCATGGTGAATCGGAAAAACTCGTGGTCACCTTATTGGTGATGAGAGGTTTTTCTGATTTGCCAGGTGCACCAAGAGCTTGCGTGGACTTTTGTGGTACAACTGAGGTTTTTAGGTTCAACGGGCCTTTGGACGATCAGGCACCAGCACCGGCGCTTGCATCGCCATGTCGAGCCGGTGCAACACCACTGATGCCTACCAAAAGACCCACACCCACGAAGAGCGCCTCTTTCAGGCGCTCGTGTTTTGTGGATCTCCGAGTTTTGCATAGTGACCGTCGGGCCCCTACCCCACAGGAATAATGTAGCGCGCCTAGCCGCTGATCCGGGCTCAGTTCGTCCTAATCGTGGCTTTATATGAAACACTACGCTAGGGTAGTGAGCGCCATCTGTGACCAGACTGGTTTTCCCACTTCACATACCGTAAGCACACCCTATGGCTACAGCGCGTCATTCCGTCACCCCCGATCACCCCGCCCAGGACGACTTGCGTCCCATCTATCTGGCCAATCTACGACAGCGTTTCAAAGGCATGCTCAACCGCATGTCGGCCCATGACATGGCACAACGTGTCAGCACCGAACCCGATGCAGATGATCTGGTCTTCCTACTGAGCTATCTGCATGCCTGGCATTGGCTGCGTCACGAAATCCCTGAAACCGACCGGGCTGAAGTCCTCGCCCCGTTTATCCGCTCGCGCCAAGGGTTTCTTATGCAGATGCTCTTGGCAAGCAGCGACGCTCGTGCTTTTCTCCGCACCTACATCGATCACTGGCGCCACTCCCCTCCTGACGGCCCGATTCAACGCGAACAATGCCTGCGATTACTGAACCACGCCGCGGACGATGTTGAGGCACTCATAGATCGCCTGCTAAGCATCTGGCGCCCTCTGGATCCATTCACCCACTCATACAAAATCGCCTATCGGGAACTCGCGCGCGACGAGCGTGAGCGTTATGACGGCATGCTCGGTGCTGAAGACCAGCAGCGTCTGGCACTCGTGGATGCCCTGCCCACCGCAACGCCACCCACCCAGGAAAAATTTTCCAAGCTGGGCCTGATTCCGGCCATGGGCTGCCCTCAAACCTGCCGGCATTGCATGTTCATCTTTCGCCCCCTGATGAAAGACACCCCTGATCCCCAGGGATTGCTCGAGAAGGTCAACGCACTGACCGATAGCGTGCTGTTTACCGGGGGTGATCTCACCCGCCAGCTGGGTGACTTCTATCGCGCCATTGCGAGCATGAATCGGGTGAGCACATTTGCAATTCTGCTCAATGGAGATTTTGCCGACGACTTGGATCGCACGCGTGAGGTTCTGGAAAACATGGCTAAAGCCGTGCGTCGCCGGCCCGCACACTGGCCGCGTGCCAAAGTCATGCTGCAAATCAGTTTCGATGAATTCCACCAGGAGATCATCACTGACAAGCGAGGACGACTGAAAGAACGCATACCCATCGCCAAAATCGCCAACATCGTAGAAACCGCACCGCGCTTTGGCGATGAAATTCAGCTCTGTCTGCTGCACAAACAGCACGCACTGAACTTTTCCATGGACCTGTTCAAAAAAGGCGTGTTTGCACGGCTGGTCAACGAACTGGCGGCGCGAGACCATCGCGTGGAAGTGCTGAGCGCCGCCCCGTCCAAGCGCGCCAAACGTAACCCGCTACAACCCGGCCAAGCCGCCGCACCGGTCGTCAAAGATGCCAGCTTTGTGCTGAATCGCTACCCCCATACACCCATTCTATTTACCAGTTCGACCATCGATGCTTATGGTCGCGGCACCCTGATCGATGCCAACGAAGCCGTGAATGAGCGGGATCTGCTACAGCAACTGCTCAACGGCCAGGGCGCGGGCGGTGAGCAATTCGACATAGATCTGATGTTCTGGTTCAATGGTTGGGCAACCCTGTTTTCTGCCGTGCATATGTGCCTTGGCAATGTGTATGACGATGGAATGGAAACCATTCTTCAGCGGCAGCGCAAAGACCCCCTGAGTCTGGCCATGCAGCGCTTCGACTTGCGCCTACTGGATTTTTATCGCGAGCGGGCCGATGATCTGGATGCGATCATCGCGTACTCCACCAGCCCCCATCACCTGTTCCACAGCCTGACGGAAGATCCGGCGATGCGCCTGCACCTCACGCAACGACTCATCGACGACACGCCATGAAACTCACCTTCCTAGGGACCGGCAATGCGGGGGGACTGCCCGCTTATGGCTGCCGGTGCCCAGCCTGCCAACGCGCCCGGCAGCACCCTGAACTGCGTCGCGGTCCGTGCTCTGCCTTGCTGGAAACCGATGGAGAATCCACGCTCATCGATGCTGGCCTGCCTGACCTCGCAAATCGTTTTCCACCTGGCAGCTTCGATCGCATCTTGCTGACCCACTACCATATGGACCATGTGCAGGGATTGTTCCACATCCGCTGGGGCGCCGATTTGTCGATCCCGGTACTCGGTCCGGAAGATCCGGAGGGTTGTGGGGATCTCTTTGAGCATCCTGGCATTCTCGATTTCAGTAAGCGCATGGCGCCGCTCACAGCCCAACAGCTGGGCGCAGTGCGTGTCACGCCGGTCCCCCTGAATCATTCCAAACCGACGCTCGGTTATTGCTTCGAGCAGGGCAGCGAACGGCTCGCCTATCTGACAGACACCCTGGGCCTGCCTTCCCTGACCGAAGACTTTCTCCGTCAGTGGAAACCGCAACAACTGATTCTGGACTGCTCCTTCCCGCCGCGTGAATACCCCACTGGCAATCACAATGATCTGTCGACCGCGCTCGCGATTCATGAAGCCTTGCAACCGGAACAAACTTGGTTGACTCATCTGGACCACTCGCTCGACGCCTGGTTGCACAGCCATGGGGCGACGCTGCCCGAGCAGGTGGCACCTGCGCAGGATGGGCTGACGCTCGAACTCATTCACTAAAGAGACTGTAACGTTCTCCGTTCCTCGCAGACGATTGGCAGATCACGCGCAGAGTTCCCCAGCGAACCCGTCGGCACTGCGTCACAAATCGGTTCAATTTCGCAGCGTGATCTGTACAATGGCGGCCGTGCAGGCGACGCCAGCAACAGGCCCACCGCCAGGACATCGTCCAACTTAACAGGCTGTTGAAAAACTCTCAGGTGAGTGCGAGACAAGGCAAAATCTGGAGAAAAAGCGCAGTTTACTCGCAGTAAATGAGCATTTTGAGCCACAATTAACGCTGGATCGTGCCAGCTGAGAGTTTTTCAACAACCTGTTAAGGAAGCTCTGATTCATTCCGGTGCGGGCAGATTGTGGTAAAAAATCGTCGTAACGACTCAGCGTGTTTAGATTTTGGTGCATATCAAGGCATTTTCGTACGGAGAATGTGAGCATATAGCTATTAGGTGACCATTCGAGTACGAAAATAACGCCGAGATGGGGCAAAAGATGTATACGCTGAGTCGTTACAAATCGTCCAGTTCAAGGCGCGGATCGCAGGTAATAACGGGCTATTGCGAAGATCCGCCACTTAGAAGTGGGCGATTTTTCGCCGCTAGATGCCGTGTTACGAATTGATCAGAGCTTCCTTAAAATGACGGACTCAGCGCTTTTGAGATGCTGCGCATCCGATTACGGTGCGTAGGCAATGGCAGCCGTCGTTGGCAGGCACTGCAACACGCAGGCACGGCATTACAGAAGCCCCCGAAGAGTTACCTTGCCTGAGTCCCGCGTGTTATTGCACGTCTGGGTAAGGGAAGCACCATTCCCTGCGAAGTGCGCCTGCCCAGGCATGCAGACAGGGCAACTGTGCCCATCCATCTAAACTGGACGATGTACTGGGCGACTGCTCGAATCAGCCCATGAATTACTAAAAATTATTCACCATGCTGCAACTTTTTCTTCAAAGCACGCGCCGATTTTTGCGCCTGAGCTGGCAAACATTTTTCCCCCCACGTGGGTTACCACGTCCGTCTTTTAAGCGCATCCTCGTCATGCTCCTGTTTTTGCCGCTTTTCGCACTCGTACAAATGATCCATTGGCTTGGCTTTCTGCTTGACGAATTGTTTTACAGGGGGTATCGCGACGTTACACTCGAGCAACCCGTCTTTATTCTTGGCGTGCCACGCAGCGGCACCACGTTTTTACATCGGGTATTGTCCGATCATAATGCATTCACCACCTTCTCGACCTGGGAATGTTTTTTCGCACCCTCAATCACTCAGCGCCGTTTCTGGCTTGGACTAGGCAAACTCGACGCTAAGATCGGCCGGCCGCTGCAGCGCAGCTTGGACTGGATACAAACCCGCCTGCTCAGCGGACTCGATGGCATTCACGCCACCCGTATGGACGCAGCCGAGGAAGACTACCTGACCCTATTACCGATCCTCTCCAGCTTTATCTTGGTGTTACCTTTTCCCCATGCCGATTCGATTTGGCGCATGGGCAGCTTCGATCGCGACATGCCAGCCACCGAGCGCGACGCCATCATGAAATTCTATCGAGCCATGTTGCAAAAACACCTCTATGTGCATGGCCCTGACAAACGGCTCCTTTCTAAAAACGCCGCATTTGCCTCATTGGCTGATGGCCTGAGCCAAACCTTTCCCGATGCGCGATTTTTCTGCTGTCTGCGCGATCCGCTCGAAGCATTACCCTCGCAACTGAGTTCTATTCAAGCAGGCATTGTATTGTTCGATGCAGAATCCCAGGGTCCGGTATATCAGCAGAAAATGCTCGAACTCTTCGAATATTACTATCAACACCTGCTCGACAGCTTGCCGCAGCACGCTGCAGATCGGGTGGCATTTATCAATATGCAAAATCTCCAGACACAGCTTTACTCAACGCTCCTACCCTTGCTCAACCGCTTCGATATCTCGGTAAGCCAGGAGTTTCTGACACATTTGCAAGCCCAGGATGAACGCTCCAAACGCTATACCACTGCGCACCGCTATTCGCCCGCCAGCGTCGGCTTGAGCGCCGCAGATCTGCACACGCGCTTTGCACCAGTCTATGCGCGATATGATTTTGGCGCCGCACTGGAGTCGCAGGAACTCAAGGCGCAGGAAAGCGATACCCCCTCGTCCAGTCCTGATGCATTGGCAACCAACCCGGTCGTCTCCACGGATAGCGGACCATGCTAATGACCGCCGCTCAGCGCCCATTGCCAGTTGAAGCCCCTCAGCGTGATCGCTATGCATCACTTAAAGTCGCCATAATTTCCGATGCTGAGTCAGAACGTAACGGTGTGGGCGCGTATTATCACGACCTGGTCGATCTACTCAGGGGTTACGTGCAGGAAATCGAACTGATCTGCCCCGGTTACGCCGATATCGACCAAGGTTTAAAATTCCCCTTGCCGGGAGATGCCACACAACATGTCTGGCTGCCACCCTTTCGCACAATCAACGCACATATCCGCAAACTCGACCCGGATATTATTATCGTACCTACCCCCGGACCATTTGGATTGTTTGGGGCACATCTCGCAAAAAAGCACAATGCCAGCCTGATCGTGGGCTTTCACACCCATTTTGAAAAAATCATGGATCTCTACTGGAGCCGCTGGTTTGGTTATCTCACGGTCTCTTACTTCGAATTGCTCAATCGCTTTCTCTTCAAGCGAAGCCAGGTCATACTCGCCAACTCAGAGGAAATGGTCCAGGTCGTACGTTCACGTAGTAACAAACCCGTTGAGTTGATGGGCACCCCGATTTCTAAAGCGTTTTTAACCCGTCCGACGATTCCGCCCAACGCTGCAGTACAAAAAATCCTCTTTGCCGGTCGACTCGCAGCGGAAAAAAATATCTCGGCGTATATTGCGGCAGCAGAAACACTGCCAGCACTGGATTTTTCAATCGCAGGCGACGGCCCGATCCGTGCAGAAATAGAAAGCGCCGCCCACCGCTTGCCCAACCTTCATTACCTGGGCTGGCAATCGCGCAACGATTTACTGCAAACCCTCGACAATGCCGATATGCTTGTGCTTCCCTCACATGTGGAGTCCTTTGGCACCATCGCAATGGAAGCCATGGCCAGAGGTAAACTGGTACTCGTCTCCAGCCATTGTGGGATTTTAGAATGGGACGCGCTCAAACCCGGATTATTCTCATTTTCTGACGAGGAAGCGCTCGCTCACGCCATTCAATCAGTGATTCAAACACCCGAGCCGATTCGCCTCGACAAATCTAAACAAGCCATAGCAGGCGCTCACCAGCTCAGCCAATGGAACAGAAATAACTGGCTCCGTCTGCTCAGTAAGTATGCGGTTAAATCGACGTGAAACCCAGAAACAGACCAAAGACTACGCCACAGGAAAACCGGGCAAAAGAAAGCACAGGTCAGCAAAAATCCGCCACGAACTTACAGTCCATACGCAGCCTGAACCAGTCTTCTTCGCAGGTTGGTGTCGCGTGAGGCCTATTCAGCGGCCTGTTAAAGCTTTGATTTCGATTCACGATGTCATGCCCGAAACGCTTGACCAGGTCGACGAACTGCTACACCTTTGTGAACAGCACCAGGCCACCCCAGTCACATTGCTAATCGTGCCGGGAAAAGCCTGGCAACCTGCAGACTTCGACCAGCTCCGCGCAATGCTCGAACGAGGGGCACTGCTCGCAGGGCATGGCTGGCAGCATAAAATAGACCCCAAACAACTGCGCGGCACCGCTAGACTTCATTCCTTACTCCTCTCGAGAAATGTCGCCGAGCACCTCGCGCTGCCACCTGCGAAAATTCGTAGCCTCATCTTGCGTTGTTACAACTGGTTTGCAGACCACGCCCTCCCGAACCCAAAACTCTACGTACCACCGGCCTGGGCCATGGGCCGCTTGTCACATAACGATTTAGACAGGCTGCCATTTCGCTACTACGAAACCTTCTTCGGAATCTACGACAATCTTTCCAGAAAATTCACTTATAGCCCCTTAACGGGTTACGAAGCCGATACCAACCTCCGTGCGATCACGCTCACAACATGGAACCATCTCAACCGAACCATCGCACGCTATCATGGCCCCCTACGTGTAGGGATTCATCCGTTTGACTTGACCTACAAACTTCACACAGAACTTACGCAAACCCTTGGAATGGGATTTCAAATTCAAGCGCAGCTTTAGGAAGCTCTGATTTATTCTGGCGCGAGCAGATTGTGGTGAACATTGTCCAGTTCAAGGCGCTGATTGCAGGTAATAGCCGGCGATTGCGCAGATCCGCAACGCAGAAGCAGGCGATTTTGCGCCGCAAAATACCGTATTACAAATTGATCAGAACTTCTTTTAGCGGGTGGTACATCGGTACTTTTTCTAAAACAATCTGTAACTATTCAGCTAACTCGCCAAATACGCCAGCTCTGCGCTAAAAAATGCTCATTGACACTTGTAAACTCGCATTTTTCGCCTTGATCTGGCGTATTTCAGGATTAATCTACGCAGTTAGTTCATTCTCTTAAATCTCGCCGAGAAGTTGCCTCTCGTATTGGTATCCCAATCATTTAAGCTACAGCAAATAAATGCTCTAACACCTACTCGCTCATTAAATAATAATTCACGATTTAGCTCCCCATAACCTTACTTTAAGCCCCATCAAGTAAGCTTCAATCAGCCTAAGGAAATCGAATCAATTAGGCAAAGCTCCTCCAAATTGATTGGATGGATCGTTTAATTAACTGGAGAAACAAACGATGGCACATTGTAGCATTGAAGTACCTGAAGGGTTTTGTGATCAGCTGGGTGGGCATCTGAATGCCTATATTACTGAAGTAGGTGGCGATACACCAACCAATATCCTCTCAGAGGGCGCCAGCTATGAAGTAGTGGTTTCACTCGAACTCACTGCAATTACCAAGCGCATGATTTGTGGTCATTGGTGTGTATGCGTAGCGGCCGAATCGATTGGTCCATTGGCAGAACCAAAAACCTGTCAATCTAAAGATATGACCAATTGTGATGATGCCCCCGAGGTCGTAAGATTTCGTTTACCTGAAGGCTGGTTTGGTTCCGCTGAAGGCGCGCAATGCGGTGATGTATTTAATTTGTCTGTCACCGCTGTGGCTTATGACAATTGTGAACCTCCCAGACCCCTGGGCATTGCAGGCTTCTGCACACTCGGACCGGTCATGGTTCAGTAATCTCTCAAAACAACAATTTGTTACACTCGATTAAGCCCTGGACTGAAATGGTCCTGGGCTTTTTTATTCGATATGCGCCGTGTTTAAGGCAGTCATCCTCCACTGTTTTATTGAATGACAGCGCATTACAACAGCCGTCACCTATCATCATCTGAACAAAGGGTAATACCGCTAACTGCGCAACCTTTTAGCGGCAATCAAAAAACATATTTGGGCAACAGTAAAAGTTTAAAACGGTCGCAGCCATTCAGGGAATCGTCTCACTACCAATCAGATCGCTCCTGAGTTACAAGAGCTCAAGGCCAAAATATATG
>JANTGD010000142.1 GCA_024763135.1 Thiotrichales bacterium
AAATCTGGAGAAAAAGCGCAGTTTACACGCAGTACATGAGCATTTTGAGCCACAATTAACGCTGGATCGTGCCAGCTGAGTGTTTTTCAACAACCTGCTAGGTTAACAGTTTGAAGCTGCGCTACCGATCCTGCATTTTTGGGCTTTTAT
Source organism: Thiotrichales bacterium (assembly GCA_024763135.1). Classification (GTDB taxonomy): domain Bacteria; phylum Pseudomonadota; class Gammaproteobacteria; order UWMA-0217; family UWMA-0217; genus JANTGD01. Next base: position 151 of record JANTGD010000142.1, read on the forward strand.
TGATCTAACTCAATATGAAGCAATGGAGCAAAATCGGGATCATTTTCAAAAGCCGATGCAAAACGTGTGCTAGCTTCACCTGGTCCCGAAATTATCAGGGCGATTGAGTTTCCAGCTTGCCAACCTGGGCGATCGACTATTTCTGTAATGATGTCCGATATATCGTCTGTACGCTGGTCGGGTCCGGCGATCAGCCGTCCAGACCAGGGAGAAGGCTCCCAGTAGGTTGTTGCATTAGTCAGCGGTCTGCTGCTGATAGAGTAACTGTTTTGTTCGAAAGGCAGAGCACTGTCACTGGCGTCACCCTGAATTGTCAGATGAATGAAGTAGGGCTCGAAAGTTTCAAGGTTGGAGGTAAACTGGACATAGGCTTTGGAAATGGCAGCATTCCGGGGGATGTCGATATTGTTGAATCTGAGCCCGACAATGGGATTCAAAGCTGCCATTGAGCCAATGCCATAGCCGAGATTCAGGCTATCACTGATCAGCCTTACCATGCCGTTGACGCTGCTCTCCTGGGCATCGTCAGTTTTTGAAACGATACGGTACTCCAATACACTCCCCACACTACCGGAGCTGCTGTCGGCTGTATAGTGAATTTCAAGTTTGGGGGCCTTGTCTTGGCTTTCATCATAGCTGTAGGCCGAACGAGACCCTCGTCCTTCAAGCAGAAATGTGAGGGTTGCCCCCCGCTCCCAACCAGGAAGGCCGATGATTTCCTGAATAATCGAAGAGATATCGGGTGACCGCTCATCGGTCTGGTCAATTTCCCAGGGTGGGATAGACCAGAGTGCTGTTGCAGATGTCTTTATCCGTGATGAGATATTTCGGTTTGTTTCTTCAAATAGAGCGTTTTGAGGGTCAGCGATACCACTAATTATGATCGATGTGGATTTGGATCCCGCCGCAGACGCAGTAAAACTGATTTGGGCATCATCAATTAAAGCCCCTTTGGGGATATCGATATTCTCAAACCGAAGCCCGACCACTTGCTTGTCATTTCCTTCATAGCCGAGATTCAGATTCTGATCGTAGAGCCTGGTTGTGCCATTGGCGGATTCCTCTGCATCAGCTTCGCTGGAAGAGATGGATGCCTGGATTTTAAAATTGCCTCCACCCGATAATGAGGCGCCATCAGAGCATCCTCCTATTGCAATAAGCATCAAGAGTATTGTGATGCTGCTCAAGGGTGTCCGGCTAGGATTGTACATTCTGTCTTGACTCCACGTTATCTAGGGATGGTTATCTAGGGATCGCCATGAACCGGTCTCACCTGAAGATTTTTTCGTCATCTCGCTATATAGAGGGAAAGCCCCCGATAGTTGAAACACTTGATCAATTCATTATGGAAATCTCACCCCCACAGCAGATAGACACAAGTCTTTCCTAAAAGTTCAATTGTCAAAACAAATTTGTCTAATGAAACTGATTTGAAACTTTGATTATCTAATTGCTGTTACATTTCCCACTAAGTCAAAAACTCTATCGGAGACCATTGATTCAACGGAAGAAGCAGTTACCGTCATCAATGGGTGTGTATGGCCTGTCCATCTGGACGGCGTTAAAAATAAAAAACGGTTACCCGGAAGCCACACAATCGCTTAGCAGGTTGTTGAAGATACTGTGTAAACTCCCCACGGAAAACTGGGCTGTGTCGAGATCAAAGTAGGACTTTGCTTTTACAGCTGATCTTATCAACCTGGCCATTAAAATATGCGGTCTCAGCTGTCACATCCGCGCCCTTTGGATCACCCTGGTACCGCTATATTTAGCGGCCGGGCTGATAACTACAGCCTCGATCATAGCCGATAGAACCCTCCGTTGAATTCACGAAGTCCACGCAATTAATGGGCGTAGTTGACAAAATAAAAAACTTCGACTCACCCGCAAAGTGATCTTACATTGTTCTATTTCGCCAGGCACACCAATAACTCAGGCATCTTTTCTGCGCCCACCTGAAGCTTCTGGGATAGTGAAAAAGAGGGAGACCAAACAAGCAGAATCGCTCCCCTTGGAGCTTTGTTCAATCCGGTAATCGGAAGCTTCATGAATCCTTTCTATGTTGTTGTATTTCTGCGCTTTCAATTATAAGTAAATATCGCAGATTGATGCCCTATAACATTGATGATTGACTAGAGGAGAATTATCGGTCATCTGGAGTTTACCTCTAGTCAAACATCGTTTGCGGTAAAAGTGTGAACCATTCCTCATTCCTGATGTCACACAAAACGTGGTCAGTCACTCTATGACCACAGATGTTCATCGTTAAAGGTCTGGAGATATGGAAGCTACGAAATATAAGCGAGTCACATCCGCTGAACGTTCATCTCAGTTTCGCGAGCACTACCTAACTGGGATACTCGCCATGATCGATATGGCTGTCTTTGTCCTGCTGGGTATGGTCACCTATGCAATATACCCTGGCTGGAATGATGCAGATGCCGGGTTTTATATTGGGGCAGTATGGTTCGCCGCGATCGTAACAGTTTCGGCATTCAACGCGGCCAACCTCTACCGTATCGAACACGTGATACCAACGGAGCGTGTCTTTATCCGCTCTGTATCGATCTGTGTGCTCGTGTTTCTGGTGATGTTTTTTATTGGTTTTGTGTTCAAGATCACCGACGAGTACTCGCGCATCTGGTTGATCGGCTGGGTTTCCCTGGTTGTTGTGACATTGAGTGCTGTCCGTGTATACATGGGCCATATAGTGCACAAAATGGCCAAAAAAGGTCAGCTTTCCAGGAAGGTCATCGTGATGGGAAGAGGCCGAGAAGCACAACGATTATTTTCCAGACTGGAACAGACCGCCTTTCCATGGATCCATGTGATCGGTGTATTCGATGCCTCAACTGGCGGTCAGGCTTTTGATAAGCGCTTTTTGAATGGGGATGTCGATGACCTTCTAGACTATGCTCGCCGTCATCAGATTGACGACATTATCATTGCATTACCGGGTTTAAGTGAGGAGCATCTACGTGTGTTGATCAACAAGCTGGAAGTCCTTCCTGTCAACATTAACCTCAGCCTTGATTTGGTTGGTGTCTCCTTGGACGAGGGGGCCGTAAGTGCCTATGGCAGGTTGCCGGTAGTCAATATGAAAATGAGGCCATTGGAAGGGTGGCGTCAAATGGTCAAGTTTCTCGAAGATAGGATTCTTGGATTGATTATTTTTTCTTTGATCGCCCCGATCATGGCAGTCATAGCCTTGCTGATCAAACTCGATAGCCCTGGCCCGATTTTCTTCAAACAGGATCGCTATGGATTTAACAACCAATTAATCAAGGTATACAAGTTCCGCACCATGTACAGTGATCAGACAGATGCGAATGCAGAAAAGCTCGCGACAAGGGATGATTCGCGTATTACCACGCTGGGCCGTTTCTTGCGACGCAGCAGCCTGGATGAGTTGCCTCAATTTATTAATGTACTCAAAGGTGACATGTCAATTGTTGGGCCTAGACCCCATGCACTGAAAGCTAGCGCGGCGGGTCGTCTCTATGATGAGGTTGTCGATAACTATGCAAAAAGGCATCGCGTAAAACCTGGCATTACGGGCTGGGCACAGGTCAGGGGTTGGCGTGGGGAGACGGATACCGAAGAAAAGATTATGAAAAGAGTTGAATATGACCTCGACTATATTGAGCATTGGTCTCTGAGCTTTGACCTCAAAATCATACTGCAAACGATTTTTGGTGGCTTTTCTGGGAGGAATGCCTTTTGAGGAAGCTCTGATCAATTCGTAACACGGCATCTTGTAACGCGAAATCGCCCACTTCTGCGTTGCGGTTCTTCGCAATAGCCAGCTATTACGTGCGATCCGCGCCTTGAACTGGACGATTTTTCACCACAATCTGCTGGCGTGATAGATGGGTGCTCATGACCTAGCTATCTATGTTTTCGCCTTCTCTTGGTTTATGATTCTATCAACGGTTGTTGTGCCTCGGTGTCCTTTGGTGAGCTATGGCAAGTATGCAATTCATTGGTAAAACCACACCTGATAATAAACCGGGTCTTTTCCGTAGGTATTTTTGTAGGGAAAGGGGGGTGGCCACAGCTACATAGATAGGCATCATTGACTAAAAAATGCCATGATCACGCCACGTGATGTGTAGTCATAGTAGTTCTTAGACAAATGAAGACACGCCTAATTCATGCAATATTCGAGGACTGGACCATTTCGATCGCTGTCGTGCCGTTGGCCGATTGCACGATTTTAAAGCGAGTAGTTGCCAGCACTTTGTCGGCTTCGGCATCTTCTGTAATCGTTTTCAGGGTATGGAGCGCTACCCACACCGCGGCCTCTGTCACCTGTACCACGCCGTAGCCGTGCGCATCAGTATCGGCATACAGCAAATGCGGATTATCGCTGACATCGTTCTCCACAGGCAGCTCACCGCGGGCCGCGGCCAGAGCGTTGGCGATGCCATAGCGCAGGGTATTGTCAATATTGTTAATCGGGCGCTGCGGTTGCGAAACATCTGGATAGGTGATCAGCCGGCGTACATCTGCCGCCAGCGCACTCGGTTGTTCCATGCGTGAACGTCGCTCCAAGGCAGAAAACATCGATTGCGAACTGATGGCTGCGGTGACAACTTCGGCGATCACAGGCTCGGGTACCGCCGCGTCGTAATTGGCCATGACTTGTCCAGCAAAATGCGCGTGCAGATCACCGGCCAGCGAAATTACGCCGGAGATTTGTTGCGCTGCAAGGAACTGCATTAATTCGTTGCGTTCCGTCGCGTAGCCATCCCAAGCATCCGAAGACAGCACTACATCTGGCAAACGTGTATCCAGCCGGCTCAGATTCACCCGTAAACGCAGCAAAGGCACAGAGTTTCCCCAAATTCGCCAACGTGTGCGGGTATCCAGCATTACTGACTTCCACCAGTGTTTTTGTGTTTCCCCGAGTATCGTCCCCGGCGGGCTGGCAGCACGGGGGTTGAGAAAAACTTTGCCAGCCATCGACAGAAAGCGCTCAGGTTGGCCTCCATTGGCATCGCGTCCTGCATCCATTTGATTGAGCAGCGCGAGCGGCATGCCGGCGCGCGGATGGAGGAATTCCGGAAAATTGCCCGAAATATCCTCGGGCACGGCATGATCACTGCGATAAGAGCGATTGTCGGTCAGGATTAGGTCAAAAAGCTGCCCAAAATGCAGCCGCCGATAAATCGTCAAGCTAGCCAGGGCAGCCGCATTGTCCGGATTGGGCTGTGCGTTTGAAGTGTTTTGCACCGACGTAAATTCAAAGGGCCGTGCATGATGTAAACCCGGATCACTTTCCAAAGCCGCGGAATAATCCATGGGAATAAATTCAAACCACGCTTGGTTGGCCGCCACTTTCCGCGTTTGGGAAGGCTCGTCTGTGCTACTGTGCTCACCGGCATTGACATAATTGGCTTCACTCTGCCAGCAGTCATCGGAAAACTCATGATCGTCCCAGAGACACACAAAAGGCCAATGCGCGCGCGCCTCAAGCAGATCAGGATCCTGGAGATAAGTTTTATAAAGATACCGATAATCTGCCACCGTCTCAGCATGATAAATCCCATTGACGCTGGTTGCCGAATCAGGCAATACCCCCAAGTTACGCGGCGCACCGGAAGATTCCAGCAAGCCGCCCGGTAGCGGTTCATTACTGTCATCCACCGGTGCCTGCCAGGACTCATCCGTTTCATAGATAAAATCCCCTAAATGCAGGATAAAGCGCAACCGTGCCTCCACGGGTTGGTTGCTATCGTCTTTCAGCAAACGCCGATACGCTCCGTAATATCCATGCTGGCGTTCCTGGCAGCTCACAAAGGCAAAATTGACGGGCTGATTGCTTTCCGATGATGGCGCGGTCCACGTGCGCCCGGTTCTGGAAATATCTCCGGCCGTGCTTCTAAAGCGATAGAAGTAGACCTGATCTGGTTGCAGCGCCTGCGCGCCTGCGCGCACCGTGTAGTCGTGCTCGATCTTCGCCTCGACCAATGCCTGAACTACCAGATTTGCGAAGGCCGGATCGGTGGCCACTTCCAGCTCAAGATAGACGACTGCTTGCTCTGGTTCCACTGGCTCGGCGCGTGTCCATAATACGACCGAGTTCGAGGTAGGATCGGCCGAGGCCACTCCCTGAGGAAAGCGCGCTGCAATCAGCGGGCGTTCGGGTAGAGAATGATGCCTGTTGCAACCCGTCAATACGCCGCCACAAACACCCTGTACCCAATAAATAGAACCCCATTTTAAAAAATCACGTCTGCGCATAAACTGCCATGCCTGCTGAACTGAGTCTGTCATCACGATCGTCTGCTTAACTGAATTTTTCAAGTGCTTTGCGCACGATTCAGCCAAGACGCTATACTCAGATGGGCTCAAAACTGTGACCGAGATCACAGTCATTTTTCATGAACGGGCAGATATTTATTAGTGGCCTAGAAACATAAATTGACACTTCAAGAGGGGTATTCACCATGATATTCATTAGCTATCCAACAGTTAGTCGCTCTCTAACCGCTGTCTCAGTTTCAGTCCTCCTCGGCCTGGCCGTGGGTTGTGGTGGTGGTGGCTCCAGTACACCCAGTAGTAACAATTTAAGCACGCCGGCTGATACCTCGGGCATCACACCTGAAAAGCTCAAGGCCGCAGAAACCAAAGGCATGACACAGGGCATCACCTCGACATTCAACGCCGTGACTTCGGTAGCAAGCAATGCGCCCGCATTAAATGAAGTCACAACGCGTGCCAATGGCTTGCAAACACGCTCCGCGCCACAGGGCAGAGCCGCTGATAGCAGTAGCAGTAGTAGTAGTAGTAGTAGTAGTGGCATTGTCGATGAAACAGTCCGCTGGGTTGATGAGCTGATTAATGTCTCGACCGTAACGCAGTCGGGAAATGTCTTTACCATCGATCCCGATGAAGGACAGATTTGCAGCTCATCCGAGCTGAGCACCGATGAAGCGTCTCAGTGTAATGCCTTGTTGCCGCATTTCACCATGACCGTAACCGTCAATCAGGTGGTCAATGATGAAGTGACCGCTGCGACCACGGCTCTTAACTACGATGCCACCCCGTTTGCCAAAGTCGATTTCACCGAGACAACGGGCTACTACGAAATCGAACTACCAGGCACAAAAACCCTCCTGACTGGCATAGGGCAGGTCGATCCGCAATTGGCTGTACCCGTTCCAGACACCATGAATGGTGCCATCCGGCTGGCATTCGCGGCACCCACCGAAAACAGCGGCACATTGACGCTGTCGATTCCCCAAACCGTGGAGATCATCAACACCGCACCGGGTGAGGAAATCAATTTCAACCTTGCGAGCACAAACAAATTGATGGAACTGACCGCCAACGCGGCCACTAATGACCTGGGACTTGAGATTGGCATGGGTGCATTGGATATACTGGCTCCTGGAAAAGACTCAACCGACAATCCGATTACCCAGCGGCTCGTGATGCAGGCCTTAAGCGGCAAGCTGGCACTGACCGATAATGGCAACAAGTTGCAACTGACCGGCCTGACAGCAAACACTCTGCAGTTCAAAGTCAACAATCAGGATGCCATGACCTTAAATCTTGAGCCACTCGATGCCTTGCTGGATGCCAGTAATGCAAACGCCAGTGTGCTGACCCTGCAGAAAGCGCTGAAGTTTAATCTGCACATTCAGAACTTAAGCGGTGTATTCTCTGATATTTTTGATACTGCAGATCCCAACGCATACCTCACCGCAACCGCGAATGCGCCAAGCGGTCTGACCATCACTGAACTGGGCGAGACACTCGCAAAAGTGGACAATGGCACATTGGATGTCAGTGTCGATAATAATGGCACGGTGGAATCTCTATCCGCTCCTGCGGGCAGCTGTATCGACTCCTCCGGCTCATCGCCACAAGTGGCTGCATGCCAGTAAGCAACCATTAAAAATAATGGGCCTTTTGGCCCATTATTTTTTTCGCTTTGTAACTGCTCAGATTACCCCTCTTGGCGTTACCTGCCTCGCCAAGGAACGACCATTGCCTGCCGCACGCGCCTGGATAGAGGAGATGCCTGAGGCTCTGAATGCGGCATATTATGGTGCCGGGTTAATAGCCCCAGTCCAACAACTAACAGATTCTTAACAGGTTGTTGAAAAACTCTCAGCTGACACGATCCAGCGTTAATTGTGGCTCAAAATGCTCATTTACTGCGTGTAAACTGCGCTTTTTCTCCAGATTTTGCCTTGTCTCGCACTCACCTGAGCGTTTTTCAACAGCCTGTTAAACCTAAAAACCT
>JANTGD010000143.1 GCA_024763135.1 Thiotrichales bacterium
GAAGACGAAACTATTGTTGGTCAAACCGCCGCGCAAGAAGGCGCCTAGTCTTCTGGGCACCTTTATTGAGTGATGGGTTTGTAAGACACGGTGGGGGATGGATAGCCGCGATGCTCGTGCATTCCTGCCCCGTACACAGACAAATACAATCAATAGAGGCACCCTTCAATCTATCGGTAATATCCACAAGAGCGGCGGGTGTGTAAACACTTGCAAGGAGGCCGGTGGCCGTCAAACTGCCGGTCTCCGCTTGGATCGTCAACGTTAACCTGCGCTGTTACGCAAAAGTCATCGCAGGATGAAGGAGGCAGTATGTCTAATCTTACTCGCGAAGAAACCGAAGCGCTTATTCAGGAAGTGCTTGAGGTTTATCCAGAAAAAGCCAAAAAGGATCGTGCAAAGCACCTTACGGTCAATGATCAAGAGGTGGAGCAGTCCAAGAAATGTATTACGTCAAACCGTAAGTCACAACCTGGTGTAATGACTATCCGGGGTTGTGCCTATGCTGGCTCTAAAGGGGTGGTATGGGGTCCTATCAAGGACATGATCCATATCTCCCATGGACCAGTAGGGTGTGGCCAGTATTCGCGTGCCGGTCGACGCAATTACTACGTCGGTACGACAGGTGTCAACACCTTCGGCACCATGAACTTCACCTCTGACTTTCAGGAAAAAGACATCGTCTTCGGTGGTGACAAGAAGCTAGATAAAATCTTGACTGAAATCGACGAATTGTTCCCATTGAATAAGGGCATCACAATTCAGTCTGAATGTCCGATCGGTTTGATCGGTGATGATATCGAAGCGGTTGCCAAGAAGAACGCAAAGGAGCTGGAAAAGCCGGTAGTTCCTGTGCGCTGCGAGGGTTTTCGCGGTGTTTCTCAGTCGCTTGGTCACCACATTGCGAACGACTCGATTCGTGATTGGGTCTTGCATAGGAAAGACAACGACGAAAGCTTCGAGAGTACCCCGTATGACGTGAGCATTATCGGTGACTACAACATCGGTGGAGATGCCTGGTCATCCCGTACATTGCTCGAAGAAATGGGTTTGCGGGTGATCGCGCAGTGGTCTGGAGACGGCACTCTGGAAGAGATGGAGAATACGCCAAAAGCCAAACTCAATCTGCTCCATTGCTATCGCTCCATGAACTACATTTCACGCCATATGGAAGAAAAGTACGGTGTTCCATGGGTAGAGTACAACTTCTTTGGCCCCACCAAGATTGCCGAATCTCTGCGCAAGATCGCCAGCTTCTTCGATGATCACATCAAGCAAGGGGCAGAGCGTGTCATTGAACGCTATAAGTCAGAGTACGAAGCGGTTATCGCTAAGTATCGTCCGCGCCTCGAAGGCAAGCGCGTTATGTTGTACGTCGGTGGTCTGCGTCCACGTCACGTGATTGGTGCTTATGAAGATCTGGGTATGGAAGTGGTCGGTACCGGTTATGAATTTGCTCATAATGATGATTACGACCGTACCATCAAAGAAATGGGTAATGCTACGCTGATCTATGACGATGTGACCGGTTACGAATTCGAGGAATTTGTGAAAAAGGTCAAGCCTGATCTGATCGGTTCCGGCATCAAGGAAAAGTATATTTTCCAAAAGATGGGTATACCCTTCCGTCAAATGCACTCCTGGGATTATTCAGGTCCTTATCATGGTTATGACGGGTTCGCCATCTTTGCCCGCGATATGGACATGACGTTGAACAATCCTTGTTGGAATAAGATCAAGGCGCCTTGGTTGAAAGAAAGTGAAGAGCCAGCAGAGGTTGCGGCTGGCGCCTGATTGTAAGACCCAGGCATGCGTCTGGCGCCCAGGCGCATGCTTTCACCCGGAATTTTTAGTTACTTTACCCGTAGTCCACGGATTAGTGGCGCGGTAGGAGCATTGAAATGAGCCAAGCTGTCGATGATATCAAGCCGAGTTACCCGTTGTTTCGTACCGACGAGTACAAGGATAACCTGAAAAACAAACAGGAAAACTTTGAAGGAAAACACCCGCAGGAAAAGATTGAAGAAGTCTTTCAGTGGACCACCACCGAAGAATACAAAGCACTCAACTTCAATCGTGAAGCCTTGACGGTCAATCCCGCCAAAGCCTGTCAACCTCTCGGAGCCGTACTGTGTGCGCTGGGATTTGAAAAAACACTGCCTTATGTGCATGGCTCTCAAGGCTGTGTTGCATACTTCAGAACTTATTTCAACCGGCATTTCAAAGAGCCTGTTGCTTGTGTCTCCGACTCAATGACAGAAGATGCAGCGGTATTCGGTGGGCAAAAAAATATGTTTGCAGGTCTGGAAAATGCCAAAGCACTCTACAAGCCAGAGATGATTGCGGTATCCACAACTTGCATGGCCGAAGTCATCGGTGACGACCTCAATGCCTTTATTGGCAACTCCAAGAAAGAGGGGTATATCGAACAGGATTTCCCCACGCCATTTGCGCATACACCAAGCTTTGTGGGATCGCATACCACAGGTTGGGACAATATGTTCGAAGGCATTCTGCGCTATTTCACCCTTAATTACATGGAAGACAAAGAAGTCGGGTCCAACGCCAAGTTGAATATTGTCCCGGGCTTTGAAACCTACCTGGGTAACTACCGTGTCATGAAGCGCATGATGAATGAAATGGGCGTCGACCACACGTTACTTTGTGATCCTTCCGAAGTACTCGATACCCCTGCCGATGGTACTTTCCGTATGTACGATGGCGGCACCACCATTGATGAAGTGAAGGACGCGCCCAATGCGATCGACACATTATTCTTACAACCTTGGCAGTCGGTTAAATCACGAAAGTATGTGAAAAATACCTGGAAGCAGCCCGTCACAGATGTCAGTATTCCCATGGGTCTGGAAGCAACCGACCAGTTTTTAATGACGATCTCTGAGCTGACTGGTAAGCCGATTCCCGAGTCTTTGACACGTGAGCGTGGTGTACTGGTTGATATGATGACTGACAGCCACGCCTGGTTACATGGTAAGAAATTCGGTCTTTACGGTGATGCGGATTTTGTACTTGGAATGACTAAATTCCTTCTTGAACTTGGCGCTGAACCGACCCAGATCTTGTGTAACCATGCGAACAAGCGCTGGAGGAAAGCCATGGAGAAAATACTCGCAGAGTCTCCTTACGGCCAGAACAGCGAAGTGCATATCGGTAAGGATCTGTGGCATTTCCGCTCACTGATGTTCACCGACAAGCCCGATTTTATGATTGGCAATTCCTACGGTAAGTTTATTCAGCGTGATACCTTGCACAAAGGAAAAGAGTTTGAAGTCCCGCTGATTCGCATTGGCTTCCCCATCTTTGATCGGCATCACATGCATCGTGACACAACCTTGGGCTATGAAGGCGCAATGTATATGCTCAAGACCATTACCAACGCGGTGCTTGAGCGCCTGGACGAAGAAACACGCGGCATGGGTACTACTGACTTTAATTACGATTTGATTCGTTAATGCCATTGGGATGGTGGTTGTAAAGCCACCATCCATTTTTTTGAATTAAGGAAGCTTTGAATCATTCATCCAGGAATGATCAGAGCACGGAAAAGATAAAGTGCGATTTTATTTTTTCTCATTTTCAATGGTATATCAGCCATCGAAAATAGCGGCACAACCATGTTCAGAGTTTCCTTAACAACGTATTTCAAATCGAAAGAGGTCAAACTATGCCCAACGTGATGATTCGCGTAAAGGAAAATGGCGCCCTGTTGTTCTACGTCGCAAAAAAGGATCAGGAAGACGAAATTGCTTCGGTGGAAAAAGATACCGAAGATGAGTGGGGCGGTGAAGTCGAATTGACTGATGGCTCAAAATATTATATCGATCCAATCAGTCCACCTCCGAGTTTTCCCACAACACTGCGTTTCAAACGCGCTTGATTCCTATTTAAATAATTAAAGGAGAGTACCATGGCATTAGCTATCGTCCGTGATATTTGTACTGCTTGTGGTGACTGCGAACCAGTCTGCCCAACGGATTCCATCAAGCCTTTCAAAGGCGTGTATATGATCGAAGCAGAAACCTGTACCGAGTGCGAGGGGGAGTTTGATAACCCTCAGTGCCTCGAAGTCTGCATGGAAGACGATTGTATCGTTCCTGCCTAACAGCCCCTTTTACTGTCGGGCATCAACCGATTAGCTCGCACTGGCGTAGTCGTTAATACATCAGTGCGGGTTACTTCACTAACACGCGTATTCCTCAAATGACAGACATGGATCTACGGTTCGAATGGTCGACTTGTCTAGGTTGATTCATGGCTGATTTGGGGAACCGTATGGTCACCGAGGTTTCTACATGAGCGCCACTCCCATCTCTAAAGACATTGCATTACGCATCGCATTGGCGGCGCGGGAAATTCCAGATACCAGTCCGGCCAGACTGTTGAAGGTACTCGCGGATGCAGTGGGTTTGCCGCCGACAAAAGGCAAACTTGCAAAACTCAAGGTGAAAGAGTTACAAGCCGCCGACGATGGCGAGTTCGCCGACGTGGAGGTTGGCATACTTAAATCAGCGCTGGCGTACCTCAAAGGTGAGGTTGGGCCGGGATCTGAGCCGCTACCCGAGGTGCAGCCTTATACAGACGGCGAAATGCCCGATAGTGTGCGGGTCGCCTGTGCATCTACCAAGGGTGATTTGCTTGATGGCCATTTTGGTTCTTGTAAAAGATTTCTCATTTATCAGGTTTCATCTGACGAAACTAGGCTGGTTGATATTCGCGAAATCGATGACGAGGCAGCCGCCGACGATAAAAATGCTTACCGGGCTGCATTGATTGCCGATAGTCAGATTCTATTTATTGCATCGATTGGCGGACCTGCGGCAGCCAAGGTTGTCAGAGCCGGGGTGCATCCCATCAAAAAGCCCGAGACAGTCCCCAGCCCACAGGCTGTAGCGGAACTGCAAGCGGTGATTGGTAAAGACGCGCCGCCATGGTTGGCAAAGGTCATGGGGCAAACCCCTGAAGAGCGGATTCGCTTTGAGCAAAGCTCTCTGGATGACCTCAATGCGGAAGCAAAGGCATGATTACGCCTGAGCAGCTCAATGCGATTGGAGAATTTGCAGCCGGGCAAACACTGAGTGAGTCCACTGTTGCCGATTTACGCAGCCAATTTCCTGATCTGCATTTTACGTATTGTATGGACGATGATGTGTCTTCCGCACGACCGGTCTACGAACACGCCCTGTTTAATCTGTACTTGATCGATGGCAGAGATCATTGCCTGGCATTTACACAGGATCCGGAAATCGCGACCGGGGTGGTTGTGGCAGAGTTGGAAGAAGAATAGTTACTCAGAGAATCGATGGCCAAGCCTCATCCAGCGGGCCACTGAGCGCTTAGGTTCGAGGCGCAGCAGTGCAGGCATCGCCATGCTCTATTAGATCGGCACAACACCGTGGATGAATGCCCAAAGCATCGCCCGCAGGGAGCAGCCCAGACGCTTGCGGTGCTTGGCAGATACCGGGCCTGTGTCAGTTGAGTCGCGCCTTGCTCCAAAAACATCAGGCGCCCTTTGCAGAAGGCTTGATGAACTGTGCAGATGAATGGGGGTGAGTAACCGCGTTGCCTGCGATCTGAAGGGGCACGGCCTGAAAACGGCGTCTGGTATCAGGAGCCAGAAACCTTTTAGTTGAGGAAGCTCTAATCAATTCGTAACACGGCATCCTGCGGCGCAAAATCACCCACTTCTGCGTTGCGGATCTACGCAATAGCGAGCTATGACCTGCGATCCGCACCTAGAACTGGACGATTTTTCACCACAGTCTGCGCGCGCCAGAATTAATCAGAGCTTCCTTAATGTTGAGGAGAACGACCCGCAAAATCGTTGGTTACGATCGCGCCATAAAAGGGGACTGTAGCGTCTGGAAAGCGAATAAAGAATAGTGACTACTTAGCTCACCCCTGGAAGACGTTATCTCTGCGTTAAACAATGGTCAGTTACGTTTTTAAACGCAAAAGTGTCGCCATGACCAGACGTATCTCAGGGGCAATCTAAGCCGTTATTTCTCATGGTATCTACTCGCTGAAGCGTTACAAAAAATAAACATGCACACCCGTCGGATTGGTTTGCCGGAGCGTCCGAATCATGTCTAACCAGGAATTTAAAACCCCCAAGGCGGACTGTTCGAGCTGTCCGCATTCGGAGGATCGTCTCAAAACCAAACGTTGCTATCCCGGGGATGTCTGCGTGCGCGCCATGAGTGGCCGGCAGATTGCCCGTTTTTTCAATGTTAATCCCGATTTAGCCGAAGCCTATGCCGGGGACGACTTTTGGGAGCGACGCGCAATTGCGGCCCGTTACCTGTCGCAGCGACGCCTGCTCCAAATGATCGGTGATCCGGATGAAGTAGTGCGTCGCGTGTTGGCCTATCGGTTACCTGTGGAGGCGCTGGAAGCACTGATCGACGATCCAGATAGGGAGGTGCGTATCACCGTTGCGGATCGACTCCCGCAAGACCTCTTAGAAAAACTCGTGGAGGACAAAGATTACCTGGTGCGCCAATATGTCGCGCGTCGGATGAAGCCGGGCCGTTTATTCCGCATGATGACCGATCCCGATCGCGAGGTGCGAAAAACCGTCGCCCAACGCCTGCCCACGGAAAGCCTGGGCTTGATGCTCGGTGACGCTGAGGCAGAGATTAGGCAGGTCATCGCCGAGCGGATCGAAGCAGATGCGCTTGAACCGTTATTGCATGACGAAGACTGGCGCGTGCGGTTAACCGCATGTTTGCGTGCGCCCCTCGATAATCTGCCCATTATGTTAGAAGACCCGGATGAGGACGTGCGCGCAGTCGCCCGGGAACGCCTTTCAGACGAATAAAAATGCATTCATTTACTCAATACATTCAGATTCTGGCAAAAGGGCGTAACGGCATGCGTTCGCTCACGCAGGCAGAAGCCTACGGCGCCATGCGTATGATCGCACAATATGAAATAGAGCCAGAGCAGCTTGGGGCGTTCTTAATGTTACTGCGGGTCAAAGAGGAAACACCAGAGGAAGTCGCCGGCATGACAGTGGCATTGCGAGAATCCCTGCCACCCCCGCGTCTGATGCGTCAACCAGCCATTGATTGGCCCGCCTATGCAGGCAAAAAAAGACACTTGCCCTGGTTTCTCCTTGCGGCACTGTTGTTGGGGCAACATGGGTATCCCGTGTTAATGCACGGCTTAAGCCGAGACGACGAGCGGATCTACGTCCCCCAAGCCCTGCAAGCGCTTGGTCTGGAAACGGCCGATACCTGGCCGGTGGTGGAGCAGCAGTTGCAACATCAAGGTTTTGCATTTTTGCCCATCGACGCAATGTCCGAGCTGACTGCGGAATTAATTGAAACCCGCCAGCAACTGGGATTGCGGTCTCCGATCAATTCGGTTGCGCGCATGCTCAACCCATTACGCGCACCGCTGTCGGTGCTGGGCGTCTTTCACCCAAATTATGCAGCCATTCACCAACAGGCTGCACGGTTGCTCGACGCGCAACAGACACTGGTGGCCAAAGGCGAGGGGGGAGAGTTCGAGCGCCTGCCGGAACGTGCCGTGCAAGTAGCGCTGCAGCGCCAACAGCAGCTCGACGCCCAGCCCTGGGAAGCGCTGGAAAAACCCGGGCGTTTGCGGAAACCCGCGCAACTTGACTTAAATCATTTTGCCGCGGTATGGCGTGGCGCAGCGGATGATGTCTATGGAACAATGGCGGTGACCGGCACCCTGGCCATCGTAATCCATGCACTGGGTCTCGCACCCAGCCCCGCAGCGGCACAGCAGCTCGCGGACCACTGGTGGCAAATGCGCCGCCAAACCCCAAGCAAAAAATCGGAGAGGGCGTGATGCAGGCGGACTCAATCGCAGCTTTAGAGGATCTTGTAAAACTCAGCACGCGCAGCCAGCCCAGTGATGGCCTGGCTGCTCTGGAAACGCAATTACATGCACTGATGCCCGATCTGGCATTCAAATGGGCGCTGACGCGGGGTAATTGGCATCGCCTCGGTGGTGTTGTGGATGGAGAATATCGGCGCGTGAGCGACAATATTGCCGAATGGGCGGAACAGGCATCGGGTGGCGATGTAGACCATCTCATTACCGAGTATGTCGACAAGCATTATTTTGCTACGCGCCTTTCCGGCAAAACGCATTATTTCACCGCTCCGGTCGGCGATGCGCCCGAGCAGTTCATTCAATTGGAGATCGAGGAGCTGCAAGAAGTCATCGAGCGTCCTTTGGTCGATCCCGATTGGTTCCCTGAGAGCATCGAAGAATTTTTGGATCCCCTGGATTTTCCACACTTGGAACCCGAACCGATCGGCAAGCCTTATTATCTCTTTCGGCGCATCACGCCAATCGATCAATT
>JANTGD010000144.1 GCA_024763135.1 Thiotrichales bacterium
GCTCCCAAAAAGCATAAGTGTTGCAACGATTTGAATAAAAACACTTTTTTCTGAGGAAAAAATGGTACTACTAAGCAACAAATTACTTCACAAATTTTCATTTTTTGGACTTTCATCAACTTAACACCACAAGATAACACTCAAATTGAGCATTTTTACTCTCTTTTTACTGTAACTCTTAATCTAGAAAGCCAGGTTACACACTACGGAAAACGCGCAAAAAACTACCTTGAACTCTCTCAATGATCTAATAGGATCCTCATCGACCTGCCCCGCCTGAATCAGGAAACACAAACAGGGCTTTCTATGTCTAACTACTTCAAGGGCCAAACCGGCCACAACCAGACCGTCCCCTTCCGACAGCCTAACCCCGCCTGAACCAGTCAAAATCGACCAAGCAGCGAGATTCATTGATTTCGTCGTGTGGGATCAATAGATAACACCAGCGCTTGCCGCTTCTGCTAGTATCTTGGACTTCATTCCAGGGTTTCGTTTCTCAACCATGTAGATCGTCTCTGCCGCCTCGGCAACGTAATCTGGTCTATATTCCCGCTGTTCTGGTCCGTCCTTATAGAAAATCAAAAACTGCCCCTTTACCGGCCGAAACCACTTCTCTGCATCGCGCACCAAATCCGCCGCAAAACAACGCTCGGTGTCGGAGTCGAGCTTCTGCAACGGATAAAGGCACTTCTTAAAACTACCAAACAGCATCTGGTTGATCCGCACCTTGCCATCCGGTGTTTCACGGATGCCTCGAACCAGGTGTTTCTCCGAAGCAGCGGGTGCCAATGCCCTGCTGTGCGTGACCATTCCCCTGCACGACCCGAAAAAGCTGCTGCAAGCGGCAGCCAAGGCCACGACCTGGACAAAAGCCAATCAGGCCCTGCGCGAACAGTTCCTCGGTGATCTGCAAAAGATCTGTGCCGATGCGATCGAATTGCATGAGCTCGACACCCAGCGCGCGTTCTGGCGTGACCAGCTCAGCTTTCAGCAGCGTCGTGTCGACCAGGGGCTGGATGAATCGGTGACGTTGTGGCAGTTCGTGGAAAAGGCGCGGCAGGCGGAGTTTGAATATCAGCGGGACAAGGGCGCACTGGCGGCCACGGTGGTGGCGCTATCCCGGCAATATGGCGGTGAGGCATGGAAGCAGTTACAGAACTTATTAGACGCGATGCTGAACTGAGCCGGTGCGCCGGCTGGCTGAACCAGGGCTACTCAATCGTCGTAAAAGGACGGCCCGGCATTGGCAAATCGGCACTGCTGCGCCACCTGTTCACGCACGATACCCGTGCCGACATTCTGCCGATCTGGGTGAAGATGGCGCCACCCAAGGCGATGTTCCTCAACAAGGCCCAGTAGCTGCAGCGCGTGTGTGGACTGAATATTCCGAAGTCGATGATCCCGCTCAAACACCGGCACCTAGCGCGACAGCCCGGGCGGGTGCACTGGCGATGGATTCAGTGCAATCTCTCCCGCGCACCGGTTGCCCAGCTCGCGGATATTCTGCTGGGCTCGTTCTACGACTGTCGCATTGTGGTGTTTGTGGAATCACTGGAACTGCCACCGACCCAGGCGGACTTTTTTCTGGAACTGATCAAACGCACCCAACTCGTCGCCGCCGTCTGCGAAACCGTTCGGCGCGAACCCATTAAAAGACTGCTCTGGGATTTTGGAAAAAAAATCGAACTCAAACCCCTGCCCGCTCGGGCAACAGACGACATCACCACCGCTTGGCTGGAAGCCCCCGAAATCAGCTTTACCAACGAGAAATGCTGCAAGTCATTCCACAAATACGTGCAACAGGAATCCGGCGGCGTACCGCTCGCGATCCGCGGCCTGCTCGAACACGCCAGCAAGCACCCGGAAATCGACTGCAAAGACCCGCGCAGTTACCGGCACGATGCCGGTGTGCGGTATTTGGATATGACGCCAGCGCTCGTGCTGATCATTATCGGGTTTATGGCCATGCGCTATGTCTCGCGCGGCATGGGGGAGATGGAGATGCTGGTGTTGAGTAGGTTGCGAGTGTGCTGTTTTATGGGGTTTCGATTTTGGTTAGGAGGATGGGGAGGTAAGTGACCTATAAAGACGTTCAAGTCCTCTCCTCGGCACCAGCTCTAAGCTACTGATTATTAATTCGTTTCAAGCACTTAAGTCTATTGCCCCATTCTTTCTAAAATCAAAGTGCCATCGACGTGCCAGTTTGGACCTCACCTGGGACCATCTAAACCTAGGTGACCAGCTAATATTAGGTCTTCGCTAGATTCAGCCCCTTAATTTCAACTGTTACTGATGCTAAAAGCTCATCTGGGTCGGTAGTCCCCCCTGAAAATGGTTGCACTCAAAAGTAGAATCATCCAGAAAGGAGACTCTACATGCGTAAATCAAAATTCAGCGACAGTCAGATTATGACGGCCCTCAAGCCGGCCGAGGGTGGCACAGCAGTCCCGGACATCTGCCGAGAGCTCGGTATTAGTAGCGCCACCTTCTATAAATGGCGCAGCAAATACGGCGGCATGGACAGCTCCATGATCGCCCGTCTTAAAGAATTCGAGCTGGAAAACGCCCGGCTCAAGAAAATGTACGCCGAAGAAAAGCTCAAGGCCGAAATCGTTAAGGAAGCCCTGGAAAAAAAGTGGTGAAGCCAGCTCGACGACGGGAGCTGGCGCACAAAGCCGTGACTGAGCGATCCTTAAGCATACGCCTAGCCTGTCGAGCATTTAACATTAGCGAACGCTGTTACCGCTATCACCCCAAGCTCAGTGGTGAGAATGAGGAAATAGCGGATTGGTTATTGCGCCTGACCCAATGGCAACGCAACTGGGGCTTTGGGCTGTGTTTTTTATACCTGCGCAACGTCAAAGGCTATGGCTGGAATCACAAACGCGTGTACCGCATTTACCGAGAATTGGAGCTAAACCTACGTATCAAGCCCAAGAAACGAATTGTGCGCGACAAACCCGAGGCGCTCACTGAACCATCCCGCCTCAATGACACGTGGTCCATGGACTTCATGCACCATGAGCTGGAAAATGGACGCAGCTTCAGGCTGCTCAACATCAATGACGACTACAACCGTGAAGCCTTGGCCATTGAGGTGGATTCCTCGTTGCCTTCAGAGCGAACCATAAGGGCGTTAGAGCAAGTGATTGAGTGGCGGGGCAAGCCCAAGCGCATTCGCTGTGACAACGGCCCGGAGTATATTTCCACGTTAACCCAAGCGTGGGCAAAGCGTAATGGCATTGAGCTGTTATATACCCAGCCGGGCAACCCACAGCAAAATGCCTACATTGAGCGTTATAACCGCACGGTTCGCTACGACTGGCTCAATCAAAATTTATGGGAGAGCGTTGCTCAGGTGCAGGACTTTGCGACACAATGGATGTGGCTTTATAACCATGAGCGTCCAAACATGGCATTGGGCGGCATTCCCCCAAAACAACGCAGCGCCATGGCTGCATAACCTTCTACTATTGGGTCAAACCAAAGATGGGGGGACTACCGGTCCATACCCTCTTGTATCGAATAAGCGAAAACGATAAGCGTCACTGGACTGACACTGAGTGTCCTAGCAATCGAGTCCAACTTTTCAATCGTTGGGCTTTTCAGCCCTCTCTCTAGCGTTGATATATATGTTCTGCTAGACACATCTGAGAAATCTTCTTGCGTTAATCCCTGAGTTAATCTGATTTTTTGGAGCGCTTTTGCTACTGAGTCATTGAGCTTCATGGTCGTGGCTCTACTTAAATCACCATGAACTCACCTTGAAAACTAAAGTGCTACAATCTATAGTGTTCATTAAGTACAAAATTAATCTTCAGAGCCACTTTAATGTTTGATACTCACAGTGACGCAGAACTTTTATTATCCACATTTCTGCCTTCGGATGAATACAGGCGCTTTGAGTACTTTTTTTCATCATCTGCAAGCAGATGGGCATTTGTCGTTTGTGAAGAACAACACCAATTCTGGATGTTGGTCAAAGAACCATATCTTTGTTAACCGAATGTCTACCCTATTTACTTTGCTAACCGTGGAATGGATTCGCGTTAAGAAGATTTACTTAGCCGATCCAGATGAAAAAGGTATCAATTGGACGTGGAAAGAAGTCGGTAAAGTCTTCAAGATTTCACCGATCACTGAGATCCATCATGATATACCCTTGGTTTTCGAAACCGTTGATGGAGACGTTATAGCAGGGGAAGATATGGAAGAAACAACAGATGGTTTTGAGCGCGACATGATCTTCGGTTTAGCCGCAAAAAAAATAACTTCTCAAACATGGCTCCTGAAATGAATTGGGTCACGATTCAAAAATTTGCATTGCTGAGCGGATACACAGTGCGTGCTGTTCAAACAAAGGTAGACAGAAATGAGCATTGGATTCAGGGGACGCACTGGACCAAAGCTCCGGATGGAAGAATCTTTATATCAATACGTCAAGTAGAACTTTGGATAGAGAGTGGAATTAGATCAAATGAACTAGTTTAGTGTCCTAAATTAGAATATATAATGATATAACAGGCATACTCCAATTGATTCCTATGCCGCTATGCCTTCAACCATCGAAATCGTCCTGACAGAAATAGAAAAAATAGAGCTTAAAAAAGCGATTTCCAGTCGTATTTCCCCAGTTCGAGTGGTAACCCGTGCCAAAGCCATCCTATTGGCAGGCGAAGGTATCCCTAGTTATCAAATCGCACAACAGCTGGACAATTTCTCAGCCCACCGTTAACCAATGGCGCAAACGCTATAGAGATGCCCGTATGGCCGGCATTGTTAAAGGCCTATTAAAACGCGCGCGCCTCAACAGCCTAGCTCACCAGGGAATTTATGATCCGACAATAGAGAATCAGGCAACTTAAAGGCGTCTATTTTTTACTCCAAAGCGATTGCTTAGGCCTGCCTCGCCTCCGGCTCCGATCAGCCTAGTTGCAAAAAGAAATAGTAGCTCTCAGAACGGAACCAAAGAGGCGTATTCTTTTCAATAAAGGTTAGAAATGAGTCAATACCTTCCCCTACGTCACGGGGAACCGTCTACGCTATCCTCAATACCTTTATCAGTGTCTTGAATAAATCCACGCTGGTCAGCAGATTTTTGTAACGCTTTTTCTGCTTGTTCAGTCCGTTGCGAATTTTTGCCATTTAGCCCGAAGATGGCACCGGTTATTACACCGATCGCCAGGGAGATCAAGGCTACCAACAATATATTACGATACTTTCTTCTTTTATTAATAGAATTACTTTCATTCGCATCAGACATACCTGACTCCTTCTCAATAAAATTCTCGTAGTTTTTACAAATTAGTTTAAAATAAGCTTACTACTCATTAGTAAATCAGTGCAACACGTTTCCGCATCATTGAATTCGCATCGAATAATTTATTGCGTGAATATACTGTGAAATAGATTTCTTTTCTACGGACAAATCCATTCTTGAGAACCTCAGAACCTTAGTGAAGCATTTTCAGATGCTAGCGGGGCCTGCTAAACGTTCCGTAGAGCACAGAGCAACGATACGAGTACGAGCCATGGCGCTTTGTTTAGGCAATGGTTGCTCCTTCAGAAAAAATATAACGTGAGATCTTGCTCGCATAGCGCCTCCCAAAGGGCCAGGCACAAGCACTTGTACGGCGCTCCGGGACTTGGAGGGGGCTTACGTTTCTCTGCGGACCAGGCCTTGTCCACAATGATTGGGCTTATTTAAGCGTTGCAGAGCTTTCTACACACCCCATCAGTACAACCACACTTGCCGAACCACAAATCACTATCATTCCTCATAATATTGATTTTCCGTTAAGGCTCCGATAAATCCACAATCTCATCAGTGACTACATTCATCTTCATCGCACTACCAGCAAGCCTGATTAAGAATATGACCCAAATAGCTGTGCATTATTACCATTACTATAGGTAAAAGAAAACATTCTTATCGTGTAATCAGCAACTTACAAACATGGCATGTAGATTGCGTTACGCATAGCAAGACCCCATATTGGGTTCCCTGAACCATTACACTACTCAAAAGGAGTGCAGTATGAAAAAACCACATGTCGTCGTTTTAGGAGGCAATTTTGCAGGTCTCGGGAGCGCTCAAAAGATTCGTGCTTATGCAGAAGACAGTGTAGATATCACACTGATCGACCGAAAAAATTATTTGCTCTATGTTCCGAATATTCCAGCAGAGGTTTTCGAGAATCAAGACCCCGAAAAAGACCTCACAATGGAGCTTTACCCTGTACTGAAGAAGGATAACGTCAACTTTATTCAGGGAGAAATAAACGGGATAGATGTCGACAATCGTGCTGTAACCTACATTCCGGCAGAACGCCCGGGCGCGGAGCCGCAGTCCATTCAATATGATTATCTAGTAATTGCGCTCGGGAATCGCTTGGCTTTTGACAAAATAGAAGGATTTGCCGAGTTTGGGGATACGGTTTCAGATTTTTATCATGGTAATAAACTCCGAGAAAAGCTGCACAATGGAACTTACAAGGGTGGCCCGATCGTTGTGGGTTCTGCGTTATTTCACCAGGGTAACGGCGCACATGGACTGGAGCCATACCCCGGCGGTAGCATTCCTGATGCGCTCGCAGCCTGCGAAGGTCCACCAGTTGAAGTTGCCCTGACGATTGCTGATTGGTTGAAAAGACATAATATCGGTGACGCCAGCAAGGTCACGATTACAACACCCGGCGAAATGATTGCAGAGGATGCCGGAGAAAAAGTCGTTGGGCAACTCCTTGATGCTGCTGGAAAAATGGGTTTCAACTACGTAAACAATACTGGCGATATTGTCCGGCTCACTGAAGATACAATTGAATTTCAAAACGGCCAGAAGATCGATGCCGAGCTCAAAATTCTATTTCCTGATTGGGTGCCACACGCTTTCTTAAAAGATCTTCCAATTACAGATGACCAGGGTTTTGTTATTACCGACTTGTATATGCGAAATCCAAAATACCCGGAGATCCTTGCCGCGGGTGACTGCGCTGCAGTTACAGTTCCGAAACTCGGCGCTATCGGACATCAGGAATGCGATATCGTAGGCAGACAAATTGCCCGAGACCGGGGGAAGATGAGCGAAGAAGAAGCCGATCAGAAATTAAAACCAGTCGTTTTCTGCATTGGCGACATGGGGGGCGGTAAAGGATTTTATATCCGCTCAAACTCCTGGTTTGGAGGTGATACTCAGGTCCTAAAAATGGGACGGGTACCATATATGCTCAAGATGCAGTACAAGACGCTATTTATGAGCACCAAAGGAAAAACACCACCCTGGGGTAACGAAGTAGCAGAGTTTCTCGCTGAAAATCTATAGCTAAATAAAAATATTTCAAAGGTATTTCTTATGGAACAATACAAGTATAAGCAAGCAGCGATCTTTGATAACGCCGCAGATGCTCAGTTTCTATATCAACGTATAAAACGTGATGAACATAGCGATACCCTAGTATTCTTACTCTCCCCTGCGGATATCGGGAATTCTGATCGAATTCTCGAGCCCGAAGGAGATCAGATCGCATCTTCAATAGTAAAGAAAGCGTTTTTAGGCGGCGCCGGTGGTGGCGCCACCGGTGCTGCAGCCTCTCTTGTAGCAGGTGCGTTAAAGCTGGTAATTTTTGCCAGCCATCCAGTATTAGCCAGCCTTGTCGCTATCGGATATGGTTCTGCGTTAGGGGCTACAGGTGGTGCACTGATTGGAGAAAACCTGAAGGAAGACATGTTTTTAGGCATCCTGGAGGATGCCCTTAAACAAGGACACTGGGTTGTCATTGGTCACGCAACTACCCGGGACAAGGCAGAGAACATTAAAACTCTGATGAATGAAGTCCCCAACAACCGAAGAACAGTAACAAACTAGGAACATTCATTTAGGAGAAGATCAATCTTACAAACTCTAGACTTACACTAAAGTTAAGCACATATGAATCAGCACTTACGCCAGATGAAGAGTGAAAAAATCGCTATTGTCGTAATATTCGCTATTGGTATCAGCGCAATGGGTTGGTTCTATTTTCAATACCAATCATCACATCCCCGGACTCACGATGCTTATATACAAGCAAATACAGTCAACATTAATGCACGAATACCAGGACAAATTACCCGCGTAGAGGTCGGCTCTTATCAGTCTGTAAGGAAAAATGATGTTCTCCTTGTATTGGATGATACTGATTATAAGCTTTCAGAGCAGCAGGCACAGATTAACCTTGATCAGGCTAAAGCAAAGCTTGCGATAATAAAAGCTCGATTGTCTGAAAGCCAGGCCGAGGCGGTTGTACGCTCTCAGGAATTAACCGATGCCAAACGCAATGATGAACGCATTCAGGAGCTTTCACGTAAA
>JANTGD010000145.1 GCA_024763135.1 Thiotrichales bacterium
ATCACCAATAAGGTGACCACGAGTTTTTCCGATTCACCATGCACACCAATATCTTACGCGTCTTTTTTGCGCCCAACTGAGGTTTTTAGGTTGAAGGAGTTAAATGTCAAAAAAATCGCGCTGTTACCTGTGTGTTGCAAGGTACAGGGGATCGTTGTGCGACTGTCTCTTACATCGTATGCGTGGAACGGTCACTATGCAGCGCACCACCCAGCAAGGTCTCGATCTTGTTTCGAGTGTTCCCCTTATCTTCTTCATTGAACTGCACGCCAATGCCCGGTGTGCGACTACCGCCCGCCCCGCGTGGCGTCACCCAAATCACCTTGCCCGCCACGGGGATGCGCTCTGGCTCATCCATAAGGTTGAGCAAAATAAACACCTCATCGCCCAAATGGTAGCTTTTGCTGGTGGGAATGAAGAGTCCCCCGTTTTTGATAAAAGGAATATAGGCTGCATACAGTGATGACTTTTCCTTAATCGAGAGTGAGAGTATGCCTTGTCCTGAAGCCATGTGTTTTTATTAGGTCTGAATGTTTATGCGTGAGGTCGAATGGAGTACCAGGTCGCCAGGATTTCGTCACGCTGTAAATCCGCATTGAGCGGGTGATCCACCATGCCCCGTAAATAGGTGAATCGCTCATTGACCTGATGGAGTTGTTTTGAGTCTAGCAAGACTGCCAAGTGACGCAACTCACTAATATGGAAGTGGTTCTCAAAATCGGCATGAGGGTATCCCCCATGCACCCGAATCAAATCGCGAACGAGACTTTGCGCCCAATTCAGGACCTGCTCGCTGGTCGGCTGCGGTTTGAGGCTCCGGCATTCCAGAAGTGTCGCTTCGCCGCGCAGTACCTTAAGCAAACAGGCAACGCTCGCGGTGTATTGCTCCAGCAGGCCGGCATCCAGCGTGGCAGCCAAACAGGGCGCCCCCGCGGCCAAGAGCAAGCGTTCCTCAATCTGATCTTGCACTTGGGTCTGCAGCCACGCTCGTGCTACCTGCGCCTCCGGGCGATTGAACTGGATGCGCTGGCAGCGGCTCTTGATGGTGGCCGGTAACAGGCTGACTGTACTGGCCACCAGGATCAGCAGTGTATCCCCGGGGGGTTCTTCCAGGGTTTTCAGGAGGCTGTTGGCAGCGTTGATGTTCATGCGATCGGCGGGGGAAATCAGGGCCAGCTTATACGCGTCTCTGCTGTGGGTCAGTGAAAGAAATTCGCTGAGCGCCCGCACCTGGTCGACGAGAATATGGGCCTTATCTTTTTGCAGCGACAGCTGCATCAGGTCGGGATAGACCCCTTGTTGAAACTGGCGACAGGGGGCGCAGCTGCCGCAGGGCTGGCCGTGTGAGTCTGGCACCTGACAGATCAACGACTGCATAAAAAGATGTGCAAAATGATTCAGACCCAGTCCCTGCTGACCGGTCAACAACAGCGCATGAGGTAGCTTTCCGGCGCGCCGTTGCATCTGCAAACGCTGCCACTGCGCCTGCTGCCAGGGATAGGGTGACAAATCTACAGCCATGCAACTAAATGCTGCCGCACAGCCTGCGCAATGGCGTCCTCAGAGCCGCACGCATCGATTACGACGATCCGCTCGGGCTCTGTGGCTGCACGCGTCAGGTAGCCTTGCCGTATCCGTGCAAAAAATGTGAGATCTTCCGCTTCGAAACGGTCCAGCGCAGCCCGTTTGCGCGCCCTTGCCATACCCATTTCTACCGGCATGTCCAACAAAAAGGTCAAATCGGGCCTGAAGCCCTGCAAGGCCCATTCGTCGAGGGCGGCCAGACGCTCAGCTGGAATGCCCCGCCCCACGCCCTGATAAACGAAGCTGGCATCCGCAAAACGGTCGGAGAGCACCCAATGGCCAGCAGCCAGTTCGGGTTGAATCAACGCCCTGACATGCTCCACACGTGCGGCGTACATGAGCATAAGCTCTGTGTCGTGATGCATGGCGGGCAGATTACGATCCAACAAAATCTCCCGAACGCGCTCGCCAACTGTCGTCCCCCCAGGTTCCCGGGTCACGACAACGGGCAACCCCCGTTCGCGTAGAAATTCTGCAAGCCGCTGAATTTGAGTGGTTTTCCCAACACCTTCCCCGCCCTCGAAACTAATAAAGCGGCCCCTGGTGGTTTGGCTCACGGGCGGCCTCCGTAGCGCTTGGCGTCACCATTGAGCAGATACTTGATCACCGCTTGCTTGTGCTTTTTATAGGTATCGGAAAAATAGTGCCTGCCTCCACCTTTGGCAACAAAATAAAGCGCCTTGGTATCCTCCGGATGCACCACAGCAAGAATCGCATCCGCTCCCGGAAGCGCAATAGGAGTTGGCGGCAGGCCCTTGTGTACATAGGTATTATAGGGCGTGTCTTCCCGCAAATCCGCGGTACGGATATTTCCGGCATAGCGCTTACCCATGCCGTAGATCACAGTGGGATCAGTTTGCAAACGCATGTTCTTTTTCAAACGGTTAATAAACACGCCTGCAATCAAAGGGCGTTCCTCGGCACTTGCCGTTTCCTTTTCCACGATCGAAGCCAGAATCAGCGCCTCATAGGGGGTGTTAAGCGGCAGTCCCGGATCTCGCTGCGCCCAGGCATCCCGGAGCGTCGCCTTCATCCGCCGATAGGCGTGTAAGAGAAAGCTCAGATCTGTCTGGCCTTTGATAATGTGGTAGGTGTCCGGTAACAGCCAGCCTTCCGCATGGGCTTCTCCGCTCGCTTGAATAAAAGACTGCTCATACTCACCCTTTGGCACCGTGCGGACCATCAAACCTTTGTCGATCATCGTTTCGACCACTGCAATCGCATCGCTGAAACGAGTACCTTCCACAATCGTCAGCGGGTGCTGCACCGGCTTACCGGAGCGCAACAGGGCTAATAATCCGCTGAGTGTCAGCTTAGGTTTGAAAAAAAACTCACCTGCCTTAATCGGCTCACCGGGTTCGATCCAACGTCCCCAGATCTCCAGATCATAAGGATGCGAGAGCAGACCCCGCGCTTGCAGATCATGCGCCAGAGATCTGAGTGTTGCGCCTTTCGGCACGTCGTAGACCACGCCCGCCGAGGGCAGGTTCAAGGGCTGCTGCATCCGTTGCCAAACCATCCAGCCGTATGCGGCTAGCACCATGGCTGCAAGCAAGATCATGACAATCACTGAAATGAAGATGCGACGCATTAGGCGGTCCTGCCGATCAAGGTGCGCAGTGGGCCTAACAGCGGGTCGGGCTGCCAGCGACTGCGATTTAAGGATCGCGCCTGCCAGACACCGATCAGCGAATTGGTTAAAAAAACTGCATCCGCCTGCTCCACTTGCTGGGGTTGTAAGCGTGTTTGGTGAATTCGCAGGTCAATGCTGGAAGCCCGCTCCAAAAGCTTTGCACGAACCACCCCTGCCACACCACAATCGACAATCGGTGGCGTCAGGAGTTCATCTCCTGTGCGGATAAAAAGATTGGACATTGTGCCCTCTATGACCGCACCTTGCTGATCGAGCATGAGCCCTTCCTGGTATTCATCGTCCCACTCCTGTCTCGCCAGCACCTGTTCGAGGCGATTCAAGTGCTTGATCCCTGCCAATTGCGGCTGACGACCCAAACGCTGTTGGCAAAAGCGCAGTTGGATCCCTGCTGTTGCCCACTGCGCGGGCGGGTCGGCGTAGTGAAATAACGCCAATAGTCGCGTCGGGGGCTGCGTGGCCACGCGGCGGTACCCCCGCGCCGATATGCCGGCTGTGAGCAGTAGTTTGAGTACGGTTACGCCGGGTACCGCGGGCAAACGCGCAAAGTCGTCCTGCAGCGCAGACACGACCGTGGTGGACAACCCCAAGCGCTCGCAGCCGAGCGTCAAACGCGCCAGGTGCGCATCCCAAAATTCGGGGGTTCCATCCACGACCCGCAGCGTTTCAAAAAGCCCATCCCCAAACTGCAAACCACGATCGAGCAGAGAAATCTGTGTTTGCGCGATGCCATCGACGCAGGCCTGGATCAACGACTGGGCAGGCATACCATTATGCAGCGCTGCTCGTCCAAGCACGCCGAGCTACCAAAAATTGATTGAAACAGGGAAAGCACAGGCACAGAACGGTTACGCTGGCGGGTGCGATTGGCACGACAGTGACGCAGCCAGCCTCACCTGCAGCCAGGCTGGCCCCATGCGCTGCCGCTGTTCCAAGCGGAATCGCCACGGCTTACAGCGTTTTGAACACCAAGGTACCATTGGTACCTCCGAATCCGAACGAGTTGGAGAGCACCGCTGAGAGCTTGCTTGTCCGCGCCGCTCCAGGAACATAGTCAAGGTCGCAGCCTGCATCAGGCTGCTCCAGATTAATGGTGGGTGGTATGACGCCACGTGTTAACGCAAGAATCGAGAAAATCGCCTCCACACCACCCGCAGCACCGAGTAAATGGCCGGTCATCGACTTCGTGGAACTGATCGCCAGCCGTTTTGCATGCGCTCCAAAACTGCGTTTGATGGCCTCTGTTTCGGCCAGGTCTCCCGCCACTGTCGAGGTGCCATGCGCATTGATGTAATCGATATCTTCAGGATTGAGCCCCGCATCTTTCAATGCTGCATCCATGCAGCGCGCTGCCCCTTCGCCCCCTTTTGCAGGTTGCGTCATGTGGTATGCATCGCTACTCATGCCAAACCCCACTAACTCGCAGTAGATACGCGCACCCCGCGCTATCGCATGCTCGTAGCGTTCCAGGATCAGAATCCCGGCGCCATCACCGAGCACGAAACCATCGCGAGCTTTGTCCCAGGGACGGCTTGCGCGTTCGGGCTCCGCATTGCGCGTAGACAAAGCACGGGCTGCAGCAAAACCGGACAGCCCCAATGGGGTCGACGCCCTTTCCGCACCACCCGCGATCATGACATCCGCATCGCCATACGCGATGACGCGGGCAGACTGCCCAATATTGTGCGTACCTGTCGTACAAGCCGTGACAATCGACAGGTTCGGCCCTTTTGCGCCAGTCAGTATAGATAAATTGCCGGAGATCATATTGATGATCGAGGCCGGTACAAAAAACGGGGAAATCTTACGGGGTCCGCCTCTGAGCAAAGCGCTGTGGTTTTTTTCAATGAGTCCCAGGCCGCCAATACCAGAACCGATTGAAATACCGACCCGTTCAGCATTCTCCTCGGTAATCTGCAACCGCGCATCCGCCAGCGCATCCATCGCGGCGCCAATGCCATAATGGATGAAAGGATCCATCTTTTTCTGGTCTTTGGGCTTGATATAATCGTCGGCGTTGAAGTCGGTCACCCGGCCAGCAAACTGCACCGGAAACTCAGATACATCGAAATCCGCAATGGAGGCGATGCCACTGCGCCCCGCACACACGGCGTCCCAGGCCGATTCCAAGTTGGAACCGACCGGCGAGACAATACCCATTCCGGTAACAACAACGCGATGATTACTCAACAGTGAACCTACGTACTGGGAAGGAGATGACGTCCATCAATCAGAACGATCGATGGACAGACGTGCAATCAGCCCTGATGGGCTTTAACGTAGTCGACCGCTTGCTGTACTGTTGTGATCTTTTCGGCCTCTTCATCGGGAATCTCTGTCTCGAATTCTTCTTCCAAAGCCATCACCAGCTCCACGGTATCCAGCGAATCGGCGCCCAGATCGTCGACAAAAGAGGCTTCCATATTGACGTCTTCCTCTTTGACACCTAATTGTTCCATTACGATCTTTTTGACGCGTTCTTCTACATTGCTCATATCTAGTTCCTATCGTTCGTTTTATTGATCATAAATCGATCACCCAAGGAGAGGGGGCGTATTGTATTGAAAACCCAAGCAGGCCGCCAGTACTACCCCTGTCTCAATCACTTCGTGGACGCGGATTCTGTAGGCTACACGGAAGCCGTCCAGCTAAACGTCTGGCGGATTTGACCGTTGCAGCGCACACTGTGGGCGCGACTCAAATAGCTTTATCGGCCGGGGCGCATAGCCTGACTGTGCTACAAGGCCGATAAGTTCAGTTGATCGCTGGTCCCAAAGCGACCGCCAAACAGCATCATATCTAACAGTTTTCTAACCTTGTTAAGGAAGGTTTGATTAATTCGTAACACAGCGTCTTGGGGCGCAAAATCGCTCACTTCTGCGTTGCGGATCTTCGCAATAGCCAGGTATTACCTGCGATCCGCGCCTTGAACTGGACGATTTTTCACCACAATCTGTGCGCGCCAGAATGAATCAGAGCTTCCTTAAGGCATGTACATCCCGCCGTTGACGTGAATCGTTTCACCCGTAATATAGCCCGCATCGGCAGACGCGAGAAAAGCCACCGCCTTCGCGATTTCCTCCGCTTGGCCCAGTCGACCAAGCGCAATCTCATTGAGCAACGCAGTGCGCTGCTCTTCTGGCAAAGCCCGGGTCATATCAGTATCGATAAAACCGGGCGCCACGGTATTGACGGTAATGCCTCTTGAACCGACTTCGCGCGCCAGGGATTTGGAAAAACCGATCATACCAGCCTTTGCCGCAGCGTAGTTAGCCTGCCCAGGATTACCCGTAAGACCAACCACCGAGGCAATATTGATTATCCGTCCCTTACGTTGCTTCATCATCCCGCGCAGACAGCCCTTGCTCAAGCGATAGACAGAACTCAGATTGGTGTTGATGACCGCATCCCAGTCTTCGTCTTTCATACGCATGAGTAAATTGTCGCGCGTAATGCCGGCATTGTTGACCAAAATAGAGGGAACCGAAAACTGATCTGTAATGCGTTCAAACAGCTGTTTGACGCTGGCCGGGTCTGCGACATTCAAGGGGAATCCCTGCCCCTCGAACTCTGCAGTTCGTAGATAGTCGGTAATTGCAGCAGCGCCTTGCTCGGTGGTCGCCGTACCAATCACCGTGGCGCCACGACGCCCCAATTCCAGTGCAATGGCCTGACCAATCCCGCGACTGGCGCCGGTAATCAGTGCAATCTCTCCTGTTAGACTCATGCGGCAGTCTCCTCTATTGCTTGCTCAAGGGAAGCAGGATCGAAAACGCAGGCGGTGTTCAGTTGCCGGTCGATCCGTTTGTTTAGCCCGGTCAGCACCTTGCCCGGCCCAAATTCCAAAACGCGCGTGATACCACGGTCTTTCAGTTGCGCGATGGTTTCAACCCAACGTACCGGGCTGTAGAGCTGTTGTAACAATGCTTGCCGGATCTCGGAGTCACTGTTGTGCTCAGAGACATCCACATTGTGTAATACCGGGATATTGGGTGCTGAAATTGAGATGGATTGGAGTAGCGGTCGCAGTGCATCGGCTGCTGGACTCATTAATTCGCAATGAGAAGGGACGCTCACAGATAATTTCAGCGCACGTTTTGCGCCGGCTTGCTTGGCCAGCTCGATGGCCCGGTCAACCGCCGCAGCGGTACCCGCAATAACCACTTGGCCCGGCGAGTTGTAGTTGGCCGGTGAGAGGATGTCACCCTGCGCAGCTGCATCACAGATCTCCGCCACCTGAGCATCATCCAAACCCAATACAGCGGCCATTGCCCCCGCCCCTGCAGGCACCGCAAGCTGCATTTGCCGCCCCCGTTCCGCCACCAATTGCAGTGCGTCGTCAAACGCTAGCGCTCCGCTGGCAACCAATGCCGAGTATTCTCCCAGACTATGGCCAGCGAGACATGACGATTCCACACCACCTTGCTGCTGCCAGACGCGCCAAACGGCAATACCGGCTGCGAGCAACGCGGGTTGTGTATGCTCGGTGGCATTGAGCTGCTCTTCTGGCCCTTCCTGAGTCAAGCGCCAGACATCCATCCCCAAGGCATCAGAAGCTTCTTGAAAACTTTCTTGCACAATGGGAAAAGCAGCGGCAAGCGTACTGAGCATACCGATGGATTGCGAGCCCTGACCTGGAAATACGACGGCGAAAGACATGGTGAGCGCCTCTAAAATAAGGATGAAAAAGCCGCGTAGTCTATGCCGCATCGAACAAAAAAGGCAACTTTGATCCCACAGCCCTTCCGGAATCGGCGAGTCACCGCTCGCAACAGACAACATTCAAGTCAGCGCTCGACCATAACGTTACTCGCGCACAGACCGATGGTTAAGGGCTTGATCGCTGCGCAGCATGTGCCTAGTACACCGACAAGTCCAAACTGTCTATATCAGCGCAAACCCACGCGTTCAGAACAAGGCATTGTTGCGAAGCCATGGTTGTTCCATGTCGAGCAGCAATAACGCCGTGCTGGACGCGTGGGTTTGCGCCCTTCGGGTGAGCCATCAAGGGGTCATCTGTAGCCTTGTTTTTA
>JANTGD010000146.1 GCA_024763135.1 Thiotrichales bacterium
CTCATCACCAATAAGGTGACCACGAGTTTTTCCGATTCACCATGCACACCAATATCTTACGCGTCTTTTTTGCGCCCAACTGAGGTTTTTAGGTTAACTATGGATTGTCTTAGTATCCTATTTATGAGGGGATTTTATCGCGCACCCTTGAGTTGCAATGAAATGCGCTGAAGATGCTGATTACCCACTCAAGCGCGGCGCAGTGGCGTAATCCACATCTGCCACAGGCTGGTGAAAATCATAATGGTGGCTGCAAGTGAGTAACCCAAACCACCGATAATTGTCAGCCAAGCGAACGCTGGACTCATTTTTGTTAGCCACCAGGACAAAATATCGAGAATAAGAAAGAAAAAGGGCGTCAGAACAATAACCGATTTAGTAAAACAACTAAAACCTTCGGCTAAAGTAAAGATTGCACCAATAAAGAAGAATATGAAACCGATACCGAACAAATGAATGTGTGAAACACGGGTGAGTGATGAAAAAGAGGCGCCATGGTCAGACTCTGCTTTGGCCTTAAGATTCTCATAAGAAGAGAAATCGCCCATCGGTGCACCGGGTACGTGACACATCACACAGTACTTATCCACAATTGGCTTGATCGTTGAATCCCATTGATCTTGTGGCGCACCCGCGCGTGCCCATTTGATCAAAGTAAGCCTTTCTGCATCGGGCGCATTGTTTTTCATCGATCCGTTGAGCTTCGACTCTAGCTTTGTACCCTTGGTATTACCATAGTAACTGTACACAATGTCATCGACCGATAAACCCACTTTTCCATCAGCCATGCCATGCGTCATCATGATTTGCACGCCCGCCATCAACAGGCCAAAGCCTACCGATAGAATATAGCCGGTAAACAAAACCTTGAAAGAAAAGGGCAGCTTGGGAAGCGACACCTTTTCCAGGATATAATTGGTATCTTGTTTCATTTTATGGAGCCTCTATTTGAAACCGCGCCCATTAGAGGGGCTAAAACCCTACCTTAACCCGATATAGATCAAAAATCCTTACATTACCTAGGGTTTTCCCTTGTTTGAGATATCCCAAGGCGCGAAATTTGCGCGAGCCAGTTCGTGGTAGATAACGGTAATTTGAAAACACGCAGTCAGCTCGCTGTGCAAAGACTCAGTGACGATGCATCTGCCCCTCGCTAATAGGTATCGTTAACGCGATGTAAGCGCTACTTTCCAGATCTCAAGTTTTTGCTGACGGTTCAGGCTCGCATAGGCGGGACTGGTCGAGGGCAAACGCTGCATCCGCAGACTGAAGCCCGGTTGATTAGGCAGCACTTTACGACGGAAAACATCCTCGGCCTTCGCTCCATTGAATAAGATACAACGCAGCTCCTTGCAGCGTTCAAAGAGCCAGGAGAAATCATTGGGGACCATGCTAGAGGCACGAATCGAGGCATCCAGACTGCCCTCACGTTCGCAAGCTTTCAACACATCCCAAACCGCGATTTGATGGGTGATAAGCCGCTGACATCGCAACCGGTAATTCAGCTGGGGCTGTGCGCCATAAAGCG
Organism: Thiotrichales bacterium; assembly: GCA_024763135.1. Taxonomy (GTDB): domain Bacteria; phylum Pseudomonadota; class Gammaproteobacteria; order UWMA-0217; family UWMA-0217; genus JANTGD01. Next base: position 1,529 of record JANTGD010000146.1, read on the forward strand.
CGCCCATAATAGGCCAAAAAGCGTTCTGTGGATGCGCGTAATACTCACCCGCTGCGAGCGAGCGCGCGCCGGGCATACTGCCTAAAATCAAGACCCTCGCATCTTCCCGGTATAGTGGGGGAAAGCACTGGCGTGTCTCGGCACTCGTTGGAATAAGCTGCTGCATAGAACGTGTAAAGCCTCAACCCGCAATCAGTGTCTGCGTGCTGGATCCAGTTGATCTTTTCTTGGTTGCTCGTTAAAAAAATCATCTGCTGCATCAGGATCAACACGTTCGCCCTTGTAATCGATCAACGGTTGATCATAGTCATTCCAACCACGCAGCCCCGTGTTTAACGATAAGGGATGCGCATAATCCAGTTGTTTCAGGGTGTATGCCGCAAATGCACTCCGATACCCAGAACGGCATACGATCACAACCTCGCGATTACGTGCTTCGACCAGCTCTGGAACGGTATCTGTGTAATCCCACTCACAAGCAGATTCTAAAACGCCCCGGGGTACTAAAATTGAATCTGGAATATGGCAGAAATCGTATTCATAAGGCTCCCGCACATCGATAATCAAAGGCTTTTTCCCAGCCTCGAATCGATCTGCGAGATCCCATGGCATCAGCTCTTCGATCTGAGCGCGGGTTTGTTCAAGCAGTGCTTTGTATTTCATTGTATTATCCCCTTAACACAGGATGATTGATTCACGACACGCTCAGACAACAGAATGAATATTGGGTGTCTCTACAAATAATCATGTCCACGAGCGTCACCAAATTAGGTAGCAAGCACGTGTTGCTTTCTCGTCTGTGTGCCAAATCTCGTCGCCTCATTATGACGCACTTCGAATGATCGCCACACACATCAGAGCAGCCTCGAGCTGTCCATCCTATCAATCGTTACATAACTGCGTGCACAGTCATTCCATTGCCCTCAAAAGGAGAGGCTGGTGTGAGGGTTTCAATGACTACAAGAACTGATGCAACGATTGATATTAAGACTGACCATCATCAAACCCCATACAGAAGCTCTCCAGAAGTTACGCCCCTGGTTGACAAGGACCGGGCCATTGCACCGAGCCGCACTCTGCTCCAAAACACCTGGGGCGTTGTGCATCCATCATGACAAAGTGGTTGGGGTATTAGTAAACGGTTGCAGATATAAGGCAAAAGCCGAATGATTTGGCTGCTACTTTAGTCATCCGAATGATTGGCATTCGCTTTAAAGCCCTGCTCGACCGCCATCACTGCCGCTTCGACTCGAGAATGCACATCAAGTTTACGCAAAATTGCCTTAACATGAAGCTTCACCGTTCCATCGGAAATACCGAGTTCTCGCGCAATGAGTTTATTGGAGAGCCCTTCAGCCAACAAGCCGAGGATTTCCGTTTCTCGAGGCGTCAGGCTATCGATGGGTTTGGACTCTTTTGGCTCGACAGACTCCCCTTGTACTACTTTAGCCAATACCGGCGTCAGCGTCGGGGCAACCACGGTTTTACCTTTGACGATTTCCAATAAGGCTACCACCAAATCATCAGGCTCCATGTCTTTGAGCAAATAGCCCTGCGCGCCCGCCCTCAGTGCTTCGACCAAATCACGCTCATTGCTGCTCGTTGTTAAAATCGTCACAGGCATACTCAGACCGCTCTGACGTAGCCGACGTAAAACGCCGATTCCGTCGATTTCGGGCATGCGCATATCCAATAGAATGACATCGGGCTGCAGCTGTTTGGCGGCTTCGATGCCTGGTTTTCCTTCTCCAATCGAGGCAATGACTTGGATCCCCCGATGCTCCAGCAGGCTTTGCAGCCCTTCCCTAAACAGGGTATGGTCATCGAGTATGAGAACTCTGAGGCTAGCACTGGTCATGAGTCTTTGGTTCTATGCAGTTAAAATGTCTAATTCCTCGGGCAAGGAAAACAGCAACACAACCCGGGTTCCCTCACCCGGTTCACTGTCAACGACCAATCGGCCGCCTATTGCCCTGGCCCGGTCTTTCATAATGCTCAGTCCGATATTTTCGCCAGCCGCTGGATTCTTTGTCATCTTTTCCGGCAACCCCACACCATCGTCCTCAATGAGAATTCGATATTTACGATTATCTTTACCTTGCAGCATCACACGGACATGGGTCGCATGACTATGTTTGGCAATATTGGCCAACGCTTCCTGTACAATACGAATAATATGTAACTCATATTCCGGGGGTAACCGGCGCTTTGGCCAATTCTTCTGGAAAAAAATTGCGATATCAGCATTTCTCTTAAAACGCTCGACCGCGCGCTCCACGCCGGCGATGACTCCATTGGTATCCAGCGGCGCGCGGAAATGTGCGATGAGTTCTCGCATCTCCGCATTGGCTTCACCTAAGGTATTCTCCAGCTTTTCAATAGCCTCCCAGGCCATGGCCTCATGTCCCTTCTGAAGGTAGTCGTCCAGCACACGAACCTGGTAGCGTAGGCTGACCAATGTCTGAGCCAGCGAGTCATGCAGTTCATTGGCGAGCCGGGTACGCTCTTCCATCACAGATAAGCGTTTCGACTCCTGGTCCAGACGTGCCTTTTCGATTGCCATCCCCAGGAACCGGCCCACGCTGGTAAACAGCTCCTGGTAAATTCTAAAGCCTTCCAATTTTTTAGCATCGACAAATAAATTGTAAATGCCCAGGTTCTTATTTTGATGGCGAAGCGGAACGACAATAAGGGCAAGGGGTTGTTCCGTATCGGAAAAAAAATCTCTACCCATAGCGTATCCACAACTGGTCAGATCCCCTAAAAACATGACTTCATCACGTTCCCCCGCACGCCCACAGATACAGGACGCACTCGGTAATAGGCGGTCACGCTCTATAATTTCGGGGTCTATACCGATACTGGCAACCAGCTCCAAAGCATCGTCACCCGCGAGTAGTCGCACACCTGCCGCACGTGCGCCCACAATGTCCGTCAGCGTGAGCAAAAAACGTTTTAACACCTGCTTCATGTCATGCGTGTCACTGGTACTCGCCGCGATGTCATGGAGTACTTCCAGCATAGACACGCAACTGTTCCCGTTCTTGAACAGAGCTTCAGGATCTTCAGGTGTGGCGGGCGTATTTTGCGGTTTGGTTTGAACCGCTTTCGCTTTGATTGGGATGTGCACCCGCCCCAGGCCATCAATGTACTGCTCAGACTCCTGCGGCGGCGTGTTTTTACGCTGTGTCACAGTAAGTTCCTCTGCTTACCCTTCGGTCGGTGCCTGATAATCAGGGTCGTTGGGATTAAGGAAAATGAAATTTTTCTCCCCACCATCCAATTCTACAAAATCGATGCTCATACCATCGATCAAGGGTTTCTGATCCTCGGTGTACACAATCTGCACCCCCTCTTGCGTTTCGACAATATCTTGACCGTCGTGAATATCATCAAAACCCATTACGTAGTGAAATCGCCCGGCTGGATTCTTTTTTACCGCCACCCGCAATGCCATGCCCTCTGACTGGGTTTGTCTCGCAGACTCGCGAATCTGCGCAATTGCATGTTTAGTTAACTTGATCATCACATCTGCCACTCTTGGAATCCACCTATTGTATGCCTATTCGCTAAGAATCGCTAAAACCCTAGATCGCGTGTGGAGTGTGCAGTATTAAGGGCTGGAACTCCAAAATCATTCTTTTCGGCAATGTCAGACACAGCCCGACAATCTGGCTCGCTTATCCCCCCTTCTCCAGCCGCGCGAACACGGGCGCAAAATCATCCACCAAGCTGCTTACAGCGCGCTTTCAGATCAGCCCTATAAAAGGAGCTGCAATTAAGTTGAAGCTGAAAAAGGTATCTAGATTTACGTCGCTATGTACCAGTACATCGTCCCGTTTAAAATGGCGGATACAGTTGTCCTACCTGCATGCCTGGGTAGGCACACTTCGCAGGGAATGGTTGTTCCCTGTCCAAGGCGTGCAACAAATCCAGGAATGCAGACAGGACAACCCTTCGGGCGCTTCTGTGATGCCGAGCCTCGGTGTTGCAGTACTTAGCAAGGACGCTCCCATTGCCCGCGCACTGCGCCTTGATGCGCAGCATCACAAAAGCGCTGAGTCCGTCATTTAATAAAGAAAGACGATGTGCTAGCCTGAGAGCATGCACAACAATGCCATGCTTACTTAGAGCGATCAAATCGATGCTCGGCAACGAGCGGTCCGCAACGCAACCATCATTTTGCGACAGGCTCAGCCTTCGCTAAACAGCATGGAGTCAACCAAGACTACCTAGTACATCGTCAATATCATGTTGACGAGGTACTAGAGTAAAGCCTTATTCGTTAGATCTCGGGGCACTTAGGCACAATGGCGCAAGCATAGTCATGCTATATCAAGCCGCCGCAGCTCCGTGGTTGAGTCCTCAGAGATCCACCCGCAAAGAGCGCATAAGATGTTACGGTCCGGTGTTTCGCCTCTTGGCAAGGACCGGGCCATTTCCAAAGAGTCGTGCCTTGCCCCTTAACATCGGGGATCCTTTGTGTGAGGCCTCACTTAGGGTTGACCTGGTATGTACACGTACGGCGACAATCGAGCACGAAATCTAGAAATGCATCAATCCAAGGAGACTGGAGGGTATGGCGTAAGTGGGCATAGCTTGCCAAGAGATTATGCAAACGGACACCATCTGCGCCCGGTAAAATACCCGTGCCACGTTTGACCCGATAGGCATAAGTAAGTGACGGAGAGACAGACGTCAACTCTGAGTAGTGGAATTCATGTCCTTTAATGCTGGCTTGGGTTTGAAAAGGCCAGGGATGAGCATCTGTCACTTCTAATTGTATGTAACCGCGCCCTTTGGGACGATCAGACATTACGGTCGCTGCGGGGATCACTCCCACCATGTCAGCAGTATCTGTCCCCCAGACAATCTTTTGGCTCAGATACATTAGACCACCGCATTCCGCGTACATGGGCATACCAACATCAAATGCCGCTGCAACCGCGCGTCTTAACTGCGTATTTTTTTGCAGGGCATGCATATGCGTCTCAGGAAACCCTCCGCCAATCAATAATGCATCGACGGGCGGTAATGATGGATCTTTAAGCGCATTGATACCAACGAGTTCTACCCCAAGCGCGTTAAATCTTGCCAAATCATCAGCGTAGTAGAATCCGAATGCAGCGTCCTGGAAAATACCGATCTTGAGGCCACGATATTTGGTCACGTCAGGCAACCCAGCGTCGACCTTAGTCACTGGCGCAAGGTTATGGGCGCGAGCGAGTAACAAGTCCAAATTGACATGCTGCGTAACGAGGTTCGCTAATTTATCGATAGCCTCGTTGGAAGCATGATCTTCATTGGCCGGCCTTAAACCCAAATGTCGCTCTTCGATCATAGCCTCATGCTGCCTCGGAATAGCTCCCAGCACGGGTAATGCAGTATACCGCTCAATAGCAGATCTAAGCTTTTCTTCATGCCGCGGTCCGGCAACACGATTGAGTATAACGCCGAGGAATTGCACATCAGGATCAAACACCTGATAACCTTTGATAAGGGGCGCTATACCACGTGTAACGCCGCTGGCATCAAGGACGAGAACAACTGGCAGGTTTAAGAATTTGGCTAAAGCCGCATTACAATCACGACCTTCGAGGTCCATGCCATCATAGAGACCTTTGTTTCCCTCGACCAACACAACATCCGCATCATGACGATAACGTTCAAAACTGCTTTGTATTTCATCTCGTGTGCTGGTGTAGAAATCGAGATTGACGCAGGCGCGTTGCGTTGCATGGCTGAGCCAGATTGGATCAATATAATCAGGGCCTTTTTTAAACGCTTGAACCCTGAAGCCTTGTTGGCGTAACGCTGCTGATAGCCCTAAGCTGAGAGTAGTTTTTCCAGACGACTTGTGCGCGGCAGAAATATAGAAGCCAAGCATAAAAACCTAATTAGGAAGAGATAGGAATAGCACTAACAATCAGCACATGGGGCCAAAAATCATGATATCCACAACCCAACTCGGCATATCCTTCATTCAAATCTTTGCAATGCCAGCTCTTTTAACTGTCTGATTATGCGAGCATAAAAGATGTGACGAAGTTGTCCGAATTTACGAAGACAATCCGTCGTTGGCGGATATTACGACTCATTAACGCATTGAGCTAGAAATTTCGAACAAAGATCACTCTTTAGGGTGGTGTTCGACTGCTACGACTAACTCGCCCGAGTTAATGACCTACTTTGCTTTATGATGCGCAGGATCCACAACCGCATCTGCCAACGACTCTGGTAGAAACGGAAGAATTTTGACCGCCAACGCAACAATAATCAACGCGACCGACACGCCCCCTAAGCCCAGAAGTAATTCCCATAAACTTGGCACGTACGTATTAACGATTCCATCGTTGAAACTACTGCTCACTTCAGCGCCAGGGAATAATATGAGCGGGTATGCCTGGCCACCGATGATTGTTACATACATTTGAAAAAATCCGCCGAGTATCACGAGCACAGCTGCTAATACAAGGTATTTACGCTCTTTACTCGTCTTTGGATGATAGACAAGAGCAAATGGAGCTAACAGGCCCAAACCAATCTGTCCAACCCAAAATGCAAGGGCATACGGCCAGCCTCCATTTTGGCCGACTAAAATGAAGGCCTCAAATCCATGATGCTCGGTCGCATAAAGGTTGGTGATATGAAAAACTACTAGAAAGTAAAATACGGACGCAATAAAAACGCCGAGCA
>JANTGD010000147.1 GCA_024763135.1 Thiotrichales bacterium
TGGTCACCTTATTGGTGATGAGAGGTTTTTCTGGTTTGCCAGGTGCGCCAAGGGCTTGCGTGGACTTTCGTGATCCAACTGCGGAATCTAGGTTTAAGGAAGCTCTGATTCATTCTGGCGCGAGCAGATTGTGGTAAAAAATGGTCCAGTTCAAGGCGCTGATCGCAGGTAATCGCTGGCTATTGCGAAGATCCGCAACGCAGAAGTGGGCGATTTTGCGCCGCAAGATGCCGCGTTACGAATTGCTCAGAGCTTCTTTAATCGGCGGCTTTACTCTGGATTGCCTGAGTAAGTGCGGAAAGCATTGGCAACAAAAGGAACTACCGTGGTCGTGACACCCCCAGCAAATCCATCTGACAAACGTCTCAAGCTACTCAATGACTGGTTGGCCGGGTTGCCAAACCTGAAACCATATACCATTAGCGTCGCATCAGCGGATGCGAGTTTTCGACGCTATTTCCGCATTCATACGAACACGAATGCTTATATTGCAATGGATGCCCCACCCGAACAAGAGGATTGCCAACCGTTCGACCAGATCACAACGCTGCTTGAATCCCAGGGTCTGAATGTCCCGCATGTGCATGCCCGCAATCTGGCGAAAGGTTTCCTGCTGTTGGACGATCTCGGTACCCATCCCTATCTCACTGTGCTTGACGAGGTCACCGCACCGCACTTGTACCGTGATGCACTCATTGCCTTGCACCGCATCCAGCAGACACCAGCAGATACACTGCCAAAGTATGACCACACCGCCCTGCTCAAGGAAATGAATCTGTTCGAGACCTGGTTTCTGGAGGTTCATCTGGGTATTGAGCTCAACCCCGATCAACGCGACCGGCTCGAGCAGGTAAAGCAGCATTTGATCGCAAACGCACTGGATCAGCCGCAGGTATTCGTACATCGCGATTACCACGCTCGTAACCTGATGCTGGCCACCCGCAACAACCCCGGCATACTGGACTATCAGGATGCCGTCCGCGGTCCTATCACCTACGATCTCGTCTCATTATTGCGGGATTGCTACATTCGCTGGCCACCAAACATGGTCACCCACTGGGCCCTGACCTATTTAGAACAATTTACAGGCGCGAATGCTACCTCAGCCATCGCGACCACTCAGTGGCTCAAATGGTTCGACCTCATGGGTATGCAACGTCATCTCAAAGCAATCGGTATCTTCGCGCGCCTCTACCATCGCGATGGCAAGCCCGGCTATCTCCCGGACATTCCCACGACACTCGGCTATCTGCGAGAAGTCAGCTCAAACTACCAAGTAACCGCAGCGCTGGCTGAGTTGATCGATGAACTCGACCTCAGCGCCCGTATCGCTGCATGAAAGCAATGATTCTGGCCGCAGGTCGGGGAGAACGTTTGCGCCCCCTGACAGACCACATTCCGAAACCCATGCTGCCCGTGTGTGGTGAAGCATTGATCATCCACCATCTGAAACGCCTGCGTCAGGCGGGATTCCGGGATTTTGTCATCAATCTCCATCATCTCGGCGAGCTCATCGAAACAGCCTTGGGGAATGGACAGGACTTTGGGGTTCGGATTACCTACTCCCGGGAAACGCCGAATGTGCTGGAAACCGGTGGCGGCATTCTGCAGGCGCTGCCCCTCTTGGGGCAAGCCCCCTTTTTTGTCATCAATGCGGATATTTGGACCGACTATCTCCCCACGCCACCCAAAATGTCTGACAATATGCTGGCCAAACTTGTGTTGGTTCCCAATCCCACCCACAACCCCGAGGGGGATTTTTCATTGACTGAAGATGGGCGCCTCGAAAACAACCTCATTCGCCGTTACACCTTCAGCGGCATGGGGTGGTACCGTCCGGCGCTGTTTGCTGATTGCAAACAGGGACGCTTCCCTCTGGCGCCCCTGCTGCGCAACGCTGCTGCAGCTGGCCGCATAGGTGGAGAACTGTATCGGGGGACTTGGTCAGATATCGGCACGCCCGAGCGTTTAGCCCAGGTAGATTGCACGCCACCAGACTGATTCAGGCTCGCCGCTTGAAAACCAATCTGCGCAGAACCACGTCGATCTTATTAAGGAAGCTCTGATGAATTCTGGCGCGAGCAGATTGGGGTGAAAAATCGTCCAGTTCAAGGCGCGGATCGCAGGTAATAGCTCGCTATTGCGAAGATCCGCAACGCAGAAGTGGGCGATTTTGCGCCGCAAGATACCGTGTTACGAATTGATCAGAGCTTCCTTAACAGGCTGTTAAGACACTTCCAGGTCACCGTTACGCAATTACCTGGCAGCAGGTATCACATTCGGAACACCATTTGAAAAAAGCTTCAGATGGTACCAAAGCAAACCGCCATACTCGTGGAGCGCCTGGTAGCTCACATTAAGGCGCGTCGCCTTTGGTAGCCAACGCCACAGGCCGCGGTCACTCACATCCAAGCTGATCCTGGCGGTTGGGCCTGCCGAAGCCTGAATCCCAAAGTAATGGAAGCTCTCCAACGCCCGCTGCATATGCCAGTAATGCGTCACAACAATCGGTCGTTGCAGCCCCCGGGCCTCCAGCAAGCGATCTGTGTATTTGGCGTTTTCAAATGTGGTCCGGCTGTTTCCTTCCAGATACACGGTCGCGACGCCCAGCACCTCCTTGAAATAGTGACGCGTTGCCTGAGCGGCCTGTTTGCCGAATTCGCCCGTAAAACCATCGCTGTAAACCAAGGGCAGCTCCCATTTTCGCGCCAGATAAGCGCCATAAGCCATGCGCTCCAGGCTGGCTGAGGACGGCAAGCTGCTAAGGCCGTACTCATTGTGGCCCCAGTACCGACCACCACCGAGCACGACCACTGCATCCGCCCCGTTGGGTTTAGCCAGCAAGGGAGGAAACCGATCCTGCAACCCATCGATGAGCCACTGGCTCACGACTGCTGTACTCAACCCCCAGGTCACCACGATTACCCCAAGAAAAAAAATCGCCAGCAAACGTGCACGCGCCCTTGTCACAAGCCAAATCAGCAGCCCCACCCAAAGTATCAATCCAGGCGGAAGCAGCAACAACTCCACCAGACGCATCCAATCGTTCGCTGACATCACTGCAACTCCCCGGGGTTTTAATAAATTACTCGACTAATTTTGCCGCCTGTTGGTCGGCATGATAGGAGGAACGTACCAAGGGACCACTGGCCACGTGGGTGAAGCCCAGTTGATAACCAATCCGTTCAAGCGCCGCAAACTCATCGGGATGAACGAACCTCGTTACGGGCAAATGATGGCGGGTGGGTTGTAGATACTGGCCTAGCGTCAACATTTCACAGCGATGCTTGCGTAAATCCCGCATCACCGCCTCGACCTCTTCTAACGTCTCACCTAATCCCAGCATGAGCCCCGATTTGCTCGGCACCGAAGGGTGTTGTTGTTTGAATGTTTCTAATAATGTCAGGGACCACTGATAGTCCGCTCCCGGCCGCGCTTGACGATACAGGCGAGGGACCGTTTCCAGATTGTGATTGAAGACATCCGGGGGCTGTGCGTGGAATATATCCAGCGCAAGTGTCATTCGGCCGCGAAAATCAGGGACCAGAACCTCGATTCGGGTATCGGGAGAGGCTGCCCGAATCGCGGCAATACACTGCACGAAATGCGCTGCGCCACCATCGCGTAAATCATCGCGATCTACTGAAGTGATCACCACGTACTGCAGTGCCATCTCGCGAATAGTGTGCGCCAGATGCGCGGGCTCTTCCGAATCCAGCGGTAAAGGTCGCCCATGCGCCACATCACAAAAAGGGCAGCGCCGCGTGCAGATATCCCCCATAATCATAAAGGTGGCAGTACCATGACTGAAACACTCGGAGAGATTGGGACAGGTGGCCTCTTCACACACAGTGTGCAGACGATTCGCGCGCAATTGCTGCTTTAAACGCTCAACCCGGCGACCCACAGGGGCCTTGACGCGGATCCATTCCGGCTTACGTTGTGGTTGATTCGTAGGTTGAATTTTTACCGGAATCCGCGCAGTCTTTTCTGCGCCGCGCTGTTTTACTCCGGGCTGGGCTTGGTATTTTTTAGTCATGCGCGCGATTGTAGCCCAGCTTGTCGGTCTACAACATTAAAAAGGTCACTCTTGCGTCCGCGCGTGTTGAAGCAATGATCTAAAGCAAGCGTTACTACTCAGTGAGTAGTCAAATGTGGAGTTACTGCTCAGATCATCCCTGAAATACATCAGACCAAGGCGAAAACTGTGAGTTTACAAACGCAGAACCGGCGCATTTCAGGGGTTAGCCGAGTCGTGACAAGCAAGCACATACTACAGGCGACCGCTGTGTTCCAGCACCGCTAACTTAAGTAATGCGGCGACGCTCAAACCATCGGTAATGGTGCCATCCATCACCAGGGCGACGGCCTCCTCCAGGGGCAATTTTTTGATCGTGATGTCTTCTGTATCCTCGAAGTTCGGCGGACCCTGTTCGAGTTCGGTTGCAAGAAAGATAAAACCAGCCTCATCGGTGACCGAATTGGAAGTATGAAGATCCATGAGTGGTTCGATGCGGGCAGCCAGCAGACCTGTCTCCTCAGCCAGTTCGCGCCGAGCAGTCGTTTCCAGCGGCTCATCCTGAGGCGATCCTCCCGCTGGTACTTCCCAGGAATAGGCACCCAAGGTGTATCGATACTGTCCCACCAGCCAGGTGTTTTTCTGTTCATCCAGCGGCACAACAGCGACCGCCCTGTTTTTAAAACAAACCTTGCCATAGAGGTGTTGTCTTCCCTGGGGATTAATCACTTCATGCTCTTCCAGACGAATCCAGGGATTCTCATACAAGCGATGTATCGATAACGTTTTCCAGGGGTTTGGATAATCCATTTCAATTCCTTAGCCACATTACATAGCGCAGACATGATGTTCGCAAGAAAAGGGCATCGGTCCCTCTGCGACCGACCATTGGCTAAACCGTATAGCGTAAATCATACTCGTCCCGGCTCGAATTTTGCCAGCGACTAACTAAGACAATCTATAGTAAGTGCCGGGCGATTAAAAGAGCCCCCGGTGAAACCCGGGGGCAAGGCCTCAACAACGCCCGAGAGGGAGTTCTAAAATTGATACGCTGGTATCATAAGGAGAAATTGAAATCGTCTGCTTAGTTTATAGGCGTAGCAAACTCATGGCTCCAGTAAGATTGGTAATCGAGCCCCAGGCTCACATCGGGAAAAATAACTGCCGACCCAAATTCTGTTACTTTTGCATTCATAACATTGCGACAATGCCCCGGACTCGCTAGCAAATCGACCATTGCGGCTTCGATCGTTGCATGACCTGCGGCCAGATTTTCCCCATAAACACGCCAGTTGTAACCCACGGCCTCGATCCGATGTCCCGCCTTGAGGCCGTCGGAGCCTTCATGCGCAAAAAAGTTATTTGCGACCATGTCTTCTGAATGCATATACGCGGCAGCTTCGAGCTGGCAATTCCATGTCACAGGCGGCGCTGCGGCATAAAAATCGTTACCACAATAACGCGCTTGGGAACGTGCCTGATTGATGACATCCAACACATGCAGTTCATCATCGGTAGGGCTACAAAGCCCTTCGGCTGACCGTCCTGAATTAATATTTTCCGAACTTTGGGATGCGGCCTGCCCTCCCGCGTCACCTTGTACGAAGGAACCTAGAGTGGAATTCACATCTTCAGAAGAGCAGCCAGCACTTATAAGCGTTGCAAGACTGATTGCGGAACAGAGGTAGAGAGTATTTATTGTTTTCATTGTTGCCTCTCGAGTATTGTTATTTTTATTGTGTTTTAATAGCTTCCTCTATTTTTTTGCAAGGAAGCTCCGGGCTCGCCGGGTTCAGCCTGACCAATTTATTATTTTTATTATCTTTCCCGGTCATACTGGGTACAGCCAACACGACTTCTGAGTTCGTTTCGCTGACTGCGTGGACGCTATTTTGCGTGGACCTGCGCTACTTAGGAAGCCGCTCCAAAGCCTGCGGGGGACAGAGGCGGCAAGATTCTGCCTGGGCGGTCGAAATCCGCCAGCGCGACATATTTTTCGTGACAGGATTGCCTGCCACCATCGGCAAATCATTGCCGGTCCGGCAAATGGCGAGCGCGACCTTTGCCTCGCTGGCCAATGACTAACCACCTGACTCAATACGAAAATTTCTCATTTTCGCAGCAGGCGGCCGGATTCGCCCGCGTATCCCTCGCGAAAATCTGCTATGTTACGTGCCCCTGCCCTGATGAATTGATGTGCGGATGTCAAACCCATTCAGACCTGAGCGCATAGACAGCTTTAGATTTACCCGTTGGCACTTCGATGCTACTACCGGCCGCGTTGAGCTGAGTTATGCACTCGATGACCATTACCATTTTACCGAGGTCATCACATTACCGATGCCAGCACACCCTTTGGCGCCGGCACAACAGGCCGCCCTCAATGCATGCCTGCGGCTGTTGCATCTGGTAGCGGGCATCAGTTATTACAAGACCGCTGTCCCTGCACAGATCGATGTCGAATCAACCGTTCTTTCCCACCCGAATGCACAATTTTTACAGACCCTGTACCTGAGTGGTCTGGGAGAATTTGCGCACGAAAATAAACTGGTGATTCAGGATAAACTGCAGTTTCCTCACAATGCTACCCAGCAGGACACCCCTGTCAGGCTCCAGCCTAAACAGCAGGCGCTAGTTGCCGTGGGTGGTGGCAAAGACTCAATCGTATCGCTCGAAGCATTGAAAGCTGCCGGCCTCCCGGTCACACTCTTTGCTGTTGGCAATGCAGCCCCGATCCAACAAACTATCGAACGCGCTGGCCTCCCCGCGCTTCAAGTACACCGGCAGTTAGATCCGCTTTTGTTTGAACTAAATCGACAAGGCGCCTACAACGGACATGTCCCCATCACTGCCATTGTCTCTTTATTAGCGACAGCCACTGCGATTTTGCATCAACACCAAGCCATAATATTTTCTAATGAGCGCTCGGCCAGCCAAGGAAATCTCATTTATGACAACGGCTTTGAGGTTAATCACCAATTCAGTAAAAGCCTGGCTTTCGAAGAGCAGCTGGCCCATACGATTAATACTACAGTCAGCCCTGATCTCGACTACTTTTCCCTGCTCAGACCTTTTTCGGAATTGGATATCGCAAGAGCCTTTACCCAGGCGCATGATTATTTTGAAGTGTTTAGCAGCTGTAATAAAAATTTTCGGCAACACAAAGCCACAGAGCAAAATCGCTGGTGCGGAAACTGCCCCAAATGCCGTTTTGTTTATTTAATTCTCGCAGCCTTTCTACCCAAATCGGATATAACCCGGATTTTTGGCAAAGACCTGTTGGACGATCCACAGCAAACCGCTGGCTTTGATGCATTGCTGGGTATCGATGCTCACAAACCTTTTGAATGTGTGGGCGAAGAGGCCGAATCACACAGCGCTTTCGTGCTCTTGACCAGACGTAGTGAATGGTTGGATTCACAGCTAGTAGCACGCTACCGGGAAAAAATACTGCCTCGATTGGATAACCCGGACAGGCTCATCAAAGACTATCTCACCCCCATCGCAATGGCAGATATTCCTTCCCCTTACAGACAGGCAATCGAAGCATATTTTGCATCGGCACCGCGATTGCAACGCTGAGTTGAATACCGGCATCGAATTAAACGGCTGGATCAAACTGAGATCACTCTGATGTTATACCACGGCAGTGCCTCAACCGTCCGCGCTAGTGGGATAACGCGCCTCGGTGTTGCAGTGCGTGCCAAGGACGCTGCCATTGGTTGCGCACTGCGCCTTGATGCGCAGCACCACAAAAGCGCTGAGTCCGTCATTTTAAGGAAGCTCTGATTAATTCTGGCGCGAGCAGATTGTGGTGAAAAATTATCCAGTTCAAGGCGCGGATTGCAGATATTAACCCGGCCACTCTATAGATCGCCTAAGCGGCATGACGCCATGATAGCAGTTCTATTTATCGGCCGGGTTAATAACCGGAAGACGCTCCCCTTGGCCCGGATGGAATGTAGCGGATTTCGGAAGCAATGAATCGAGTGGTTGCCGGTCGCACAGGGTTATATTGCAGGTGATATTTTTGTAGCCCGGATGTAGCTTGCGTAATCCGGGGAAATTCGGAGCTGCGTTCAGTTCATCCCGGATTTCGCTGCGCTGCATCCAGGCTACTGCACTGTTTTTTCCATGAGGCCATTATAGAAGATCTATTGTTCGGCCGGGT
>JANTGD010000148.1 GCA_024763135.1 Thiotrichales bacterium
CGTAAGATATTGGTGTGGATGGTGAATCGGAAAAACTCGTGGTCACCTTATTGGTGATGAGAGGTTTTTCTGATTTGCCAGGTGCACCAAGAGCTTGGGTGGACTTTTGTGATCCAACTGAGGTTTTTAGGATAATGGCTTGAATGCAGCGCGGGCTGCAGGGGCAGCGATCGCGGGCCGTTTGGTCAAATAACGACAGGAGCAGAGTAGGGCAGATCATGAATCGGACTATTCAAAGATTGTTGATCGCCAACCGTGGCGAAATTGCGATTCGCATTATCCGCGCAGCGGCGGAGCTGAAAATGCAGACGGTGGCGGTGTATACCTGTGAAGACCGCTTTTCTCCACATCGTTACAAGGCGGACGAGGCCTATCAGATCGGTGAAGACGACGAGCCACTCAAGCCGTATATCGATGTCGAAACGATCATCAATGTTGCCAAAGAATACGATATCGATGCGATTCACCCGGGTTATGGATTTTTGGCCGAAAATGTCACCCTGAATCGGCGCTGTCGGGACGAAGGCATTCTTTTTGTCGGACCGACACCCGAGGCAATGGAAGCACTAGGCGACAAGGTGGCGGCAAAGCGCCATGCCATCGAAGCCGGCTTGCCGGTGATCGAAGACAGCAAGGACCCCCTCAAATCGAAAAACATCGCCAAACGCGAAGCCAAACGCATTGGCTATCCGGTGATGCTCAAAGCGGCGGCCGGTGGTGGTGGTCGCGGAATGCGCGTGGTGCGCAGCGATAGCGAGATGGAGCGTGCGTTTAGTGAAGCGCGTAGCGAGGCCCGTAAAGCCTTCGGCGACGATACGATGTTCCTGGAGAAATTCATCGAGGCGCCGCGGCATATCGAAGTACAAATACTCGCCGATACGCATGGCAATCTAGTGCATTTGTTCGAGCGGGATTGCTCAGTACAACGCCGCTTCCAAAAAGTCGTAGAAGTAGCGCCGAGTTCTAATTTACGTGATGAGACACGGCTGGCGCTGTACGAGTATGCAATGCATATTACCCGGCATGTGGGCTATACCAATGCCGGAACGGTGGAATTTCTCGTCGACAAAGACGAGAACGTCTATTTCATCGAGGTCAATCCGCGGATTCAGGTGGAACATACCGTCACGGAAAATGTCACCGGCGTCGATATTGTGCGCAGTCAATTGCATATTGCCAATGGTCTCAAGCTCAGTGATCCTGAAAT
Source organism: Thiotrichales bacterium (assembly GCA_024763135.1). GTDB lineage: Bacteria > Pseudomonadota > Gammaproteobacteria > UWMA-0217 > UWMA-0217 > JANTGD01. The sequence goes on from JANTGD010000148.1 coordinate 1,208, forward strand.
TGGCATTGCCTCGCAACAAGCGCTCGAATGTAATGGGTATGCAATCCAATGTCGGATTACTACCGAAGATCCTTTGAACGGCTTTAAGCCTGACTACGGTACTTTGATCGCTTATCGCAGTCCTGGCGGATTTGGAATACGGCTGGATGCGGGCTCTGCGTATCCGGGGGCGACGGTATCGCCTTTTTTTGATTCCATGTTGGTTAAGGTGACGGCCTGGGGCGTCACGCGACGTGATGCAGCGGCACGGATGACGCGCGCATTAAAGGAATTTTCGATACGGGGCGTTAAAACGAATATCGGTTTCCTGGAAAAGCTATTGGAAAATGACGCTTTCCTGAGGGGTGAGACAACCGTTAAATTTATCGATGAGCACCCTGAGCTCATGCAGTTCATGCCGCGTGTGGAGCGCGCCACGCGGATATTGCGGTATCTCGCTAATGTGAGTGTCAATGGGAACCCGGACGTTAAGCATATCGACCCGGGGAAACATTTTCGACGGCCGGTCAAACCGCATTTCGATCCTTATGGCGCGTATCCCAAGGGCACCCGGGATCGGCTCAAAGAGTTGGGTCCAGAAAAATTCTGCGCCTGGGTCAAAGCGCAAAAACACATTTTCTATACCGATACGACGCTGCGCGATGCGCATCAATCGCTCGTTGCAACGCGTATGCGCACCAAGGATATGCTGCGCATTGCGGAGGGATATGCCAAAGCGCATCCGCAGCTGTTTTCTCTGGAAATGTGGGGCGGCGCAACCTTCGATGTGGCACTGCGTTTTCTGCATGAATGCCCCTGGGTTCGTTTACAGCGCCTGCGTGAAGAAATTCCAAATATTTTATTTCAAATGCTGTTTCGGGGCAGCAATGCGGTGGGTTATAAGGCCTATCCGGATAATGTGATCGAACGCTTTATCGAAAAAGCCTGGGAGCAGGGGATTGATGTCTTCCGTATTTTCGATTCGCTGAATTGGTTCGAGGGGATGGAGCGTTCGATCCAGGTTGTGCGCGAACGCACTGACGCAATTGCTGAGGGTACCATTTGCTATACCGGCGATGTGCTCAATAAAGATCCGTCGAACAAATACAATCTCCAATATTATCTGGATCTGGCACGCCGTCTCGAGGATGCGGGGTCTCATATGCTGGCGGTGAAGGACATGGCGGGGTTGCTCAAACCTTTTGCCGCAGAAGAATTGATTCCTGCACTCAAGCGGGCTGTGGACATCCCGATTCATTTGCATACGCATGATACTTCGGGCATTCAGGCCACCACTTTGCTGCGCGCGATCGAGGCAGAGGTGGATATCGTCGATGCTGCACTGGCTTCCATGTCGGGCGTAACATCTCAGGTCAATCTCAATTCGATGATCGCAATTATGCAGGGGCATGCACGCGAACAGCCTTTTGATCTGCAATCGCTCAATGCCTATGCCAATTATTTCGAGGACGTGCGTGAGTATTACTATCCCTTCGAATCAGACCTCAAGGCAGGTACTGCAGAGGTCTATGAAAATGAAATTCCCGGTGGACAATATTCCAACCTCAGGCCGCAGGCCATTGCCCTGGGCTTGGAAGATAAATTCGACGAAGTAAAGAAGAACTATGCCATCGTCAATAAAATGCTGGGAGATATTGTCAAAGTCACGCCTTCCTCGAAGGTCGTGGGAGATATGGCGATCTTTATGACTGCCAACGGCCTGACCGAAGCGGATATCTACGCTCAAGGCGCGACATTGGCGTTTCCCGATTCACTGGTGGATTTGTTCAAAGGTAAGCTGGGACAGGTAGAGGGCGGATTCCCAAAAAAATTAGCCAAGCTGGTACTCAAAGGGGAGAAGCCACTCAAAGGACGTCCCAATGATTACCTTGAAGCGGTGGATTTTGACAAGGGATTTGAGGCATTCAAAGAAGAGTTCGATATTTACCGGAGCGAGTTGGATTATCTTTCTTACCTGATGTATCCGGAGGTTTTTCGCAGCTTTTACGAGCATCGGGAAGAATATGGTGATGTGCGCTTTCTTCCAACACCAACCTTTTTCTACGGGCTCAAGGTTGGCGAAGAAGTGCTCATTAAGTTTTCGCGGGGCAAGAGTATTGTGGTGCGTTTGTTGTATCGCTCCGCGCCTGACGAGGCAGGGATGTGTTCCGTCGATTTCGAACTCAATGGCCAACGGCGCAGTATCCGGGTAAAAGATCAAAACGCGGTCTCCACCGTTGCAGTCAATCGCAAGGCGGTCGATGCGAACGAGATTGGTGCGCCATTACAGGGCAAATTGGCCGATGTATTGGTCAAAAAGGGGGATCGCGTCAAGCCAGACCAACCCTTATTTATTATCGAAGCGATGAAAATGGAAACAACGGTAACGGCACCCTTTGCCGGCAAAGTCAAGGCAGTGCATTTGGCGCCCGGCGCCCTGGTAGAGCAGGATGATCTGGTGATCGAATTTACGGAACGTTAAAGCTGTGAAATTGCACGAGACCATAAGGGGCAGACAGCGATGACCCTGGAAATAAAAGTACCCGAACTCCCCGAATCAGTGGCGGATGCCACAGTATTGGCTTGGCATAAACAGGTAGGCGAGCCAGTCAATACCGGGGAGCTGCTGGTTGAGCTCGAGACGGATAAGGTTGTGCTGGAGGTACCTGCACCTGCAGCGGGCGTGTTGGCTTCCCAGGACGCCGCGGTGGGGGATCAGGTCAAGGCAGAGGCGTTACTGGGCACACTCAAGCTCCAGCCGCAAGGCGCCTCCGCTCGCTCCGAAGTAACAACGCAATCCAGCGTCAGTCATCTTCAGCAGACCCAGTCCACGGACAGCGAACCCACACCCGCTGAGCAGGATTCCGCCGTCGCGAGCCCCTCGGTACGGCGGTTATTGCGTGAACACAATCTGCAGCTTGATGAAATCAAAGGGAGCGGCAAACACGGTCAGGTGCTGAAAGCAGATGTCATGGCTTATCTGGAGGAGCGTGATAAGCCCGCGGAATCGGCGCGCAAAGCCGAACCGGCAACCGCGGCTGTGCCGCGCGTCGAACTCCCCGCTGCAAGTGGAGCACGTATTGAGCAGCGAGTGCCGATGACGCGCCTGCGCGCGCGGATCGCGGAGCGTCTGCTTGAAGCCACCCAGAACACCGCGATGCTGACCACCTTTAACGAAGTGAATATGCAAGCGCTCATGGATCTGCGTCAGCAATATCGCGACTTGTTCGAGAAAACGCACAATACGCGACTGGGTTTTATGTCGCTGTTCGTCAAAGCGGCTACGGTGGCGCTGCAGCGCTTTCCGGAAGTCAATGCCTCCATCGATGGCAATGATATTGTCTATCACGGGTATTGTGATATTGGAATCGCCGTGGCTTCAGAGCGGGGGCTGGTGGTACCGATGCTGCGCAATACCGAGCGCATGAGTATGGCTCAGGTAGAGGCCGCGATCATCGACTATGCCGCCAAGGCCAAGGCTGGCAAACTGAGTATTGAGGATCTACAGGGTGGGACGTTTACGATCACCAATGGCGGTGTGTTTGGCTCGCTGCTGTCCACGCCAATTCTCAACCCGCCACAAAGTGCAATTCTGGGTATGCATGCCATTCAGAAGCGTGCGGTGGTGGAAAATGATGAGATAGTGATCCGCCCCATGATGTATGTGGCATTGTCTTACGATCACCGGCTCATCGATGGCCGTGGTGCGGTCAGCTTTCTCAAAACGATCAAGGAGTTGATTGAAGATCCGGCGCGGATCTTGCTTGAAATCTAAACCTCTGCTCAAGTGTCTGAATCTTAGTAGATTGCCTTGTCATACTCGGTAGGCAGAGTGAGCCTACCCTCGCGTACAGCTAGATGAATACTGTGCGGGTAAACTAACAACACAATCCATAAAAGCCATAGCCTGCACAGCTTGTCAGGCGTCTATAACAGGCGGTAAATTCCCGTCATCCTGGGGAGTTGGCTCCCTGCAAAGAATCCGGAGAGGTCCGTTTGATGTCCAAACAAATGGTTACTGTAATCGATCATGCCACAGGGAAGCAGGTGGATCTGGAAGTCCTCAATCCCACCGATGGCCCCAAGACGATCGATGTACGCAAGCTTTACAAGGAGCTCGGGTATTTCACTTTTGATCCCGGTTTTATGTCCACCGCCAGCTGCTGGAGCAAAATCACCTATTTGGATGGTGAAAAAGGCATTTTGCGGTATCGGGGCTATCCCATTGAACAATTGGCAGAACATAGCAGCTACATGGAGGTGTGTTATTTGCTACTGCACGGTGAACTCCCGCAGGCGGACGAATTGCATACCTTTGAGGAAGGCATCAAGGACAGAAGCATGCTGCATGAAGCCGTCAAGAGTTTCTACAACGGGTTTCGTCGCGATGCGCATCCCATGGCGACCATGGTGGGTGTGGTGGGCGCACTTTCGGCGTTCTACCACGATCATTTGAATATTCATGATCCAGAGCAACGCATCGTCTCGGCCATGCGCCTGATCGCCAAGATGCCTACGATTGCTGCCTGGAGTTATCGCTACGCCAAGGGCTGGCCATTTGTCTATCCGCGTAAGGATCTTTCCTACGCAGAAAACTTTTTGCACATGATGTTTGCCTCGCCCATGGAACCCTACGATGTCGATCCGCTGTTCGCGAAGGCCCTCGATGTCATTATGATTCTGCACGCTGATCATGAGCAGAATGCATCCACGTCCACGGTCCGGTTGACCGGGAGTTCTGAGGCCAATCCCTATGCCGCTGTGGCGGCCGGAATTGCCGCCTTATGGGGGCCGGCGCACGGCGGGGCGAACGAAGCCGTGATCCGCATGCTCAACGACATTCTTGAATCGGGCAAACCCCTGCAGCATTTTGTGGATCGTGCAAAGGATAAAAACGATCGATTTCGGCTGATGGGATTTGGTCACCGTGTGTATAAAAGTTTTGATCCGCGCGCAGTGATTATTCGTCAGATCTGTCATCAACTGCTGAACAATCTGGGACCCCAAGGCCGGCAGTACCAGAAATTATTCGAAACAGCGATGGAGCTGGAACGCGTCGCCCTGGAAGATGATTATTTCAAGTCGCGCAATCTTTACCCGAATGTGGATTTTTACTCGGGGATTATTTTTCTGGCCATGGGCATTCCACTGAATATGTTCACGGTATTGTTCGCGCTGTCGCGGACTGTAGGGTGGATTTCCCAATGGAACGAAATGATGGGCGATCCGCAATCGCGCATCGGTCGACCGCGACAACTTTATATTGGTGAGACCGAACGCGACTACACGCCCATGGAAGCGCGCTGAGCGGCGGCGGAACGAAAAAGCCATGGGCTTAACTGTCGAATTCAATTCATTTATCTATTTCATGAGAGATTTATGTTGTTAGAAGATTATCGAAAGCATGTTGAAGAACGGGCCGCTGAGGGCGTCGTACCCAAACCACTGTCCGCGGCCCAGGTGGCCGAGTTGGTGGAGCTGCTCAAGTCTCCCCCACCCGGGGAGGACGCATTTTTACTCGAATTGTTTACCCAGCGGGTGCCTGCAGGGGTCGATGAAGCCGCGTATATTAAAGCTGGATTTCTGGCCGCGCTTGTCAAGGGTGAGGCCGAATCACCTTTGATCGATCCGCCCCGCGCCGTCGAACTGCTTGGAACCATGCTTGGGGGCTATAACATTGCGCCTCTGATCGAAGCGTTGGATGACGAAGCGCTGGCACCTGTCGCAGCCCAAGCGCTGGCGCAGACGCTGCTGATGTTCGATGCATTTTACGATGTTAAGGAAAAGGCCGATGCAGGAAATGCATATGCGCAACAGGTACTGAACTCCTGGGCCAATGCCGAGTGGTTCACTTCTCATGAACCGCTGCCGGAAAAAATCACACTCACGGTCTTCAAGGTACCTGGAGAAACCAATACCGACGATCTCTCCCCTGCACAAGATGCCTGGTCGCGTCCAGACATTCCATTACATGCCAATGCCATGTTAAAAATGCCGCGCGAGGGGATTGAGCCCGATGAACCGGGAAAAGTCGGGCCGATCAAGTTGATCGCAGAACTCAAAGAAAAAGGCCATCCTCTGGTGTATGTGGGCGATGTCGTCGGTACCGGTTCGTCGCGCAAATCGGCCACGAATTCTGTGTTGTGGCATATGGGAAACGATATCCCCCATATCCCTAATAAACGCAATGGCGGCTACTGTTTCGGAGGCAAAATCGCGCCGATCTTCTTCAATACCATGGAAGACGCGGGGGCACTCCCGATCGAAATGGATGTCTCGAAAATGGCCATGGGCGATGTCATCGACGTGTATCCTTACGAGGGAGTGGTCAAGCGTCACGACAGCGATGAAGTCATTGCAAATTTCCAGCTTAAAACCGATGTCTTGCTCGACGAAGTACGCGCGGGAGGCCGGATTCCGCTGATTATTGGGCGTGGCCTGACCAAACGTGCACGCGAGGCATTAGGTTTAGGACCAACAGAGTTATTCCGTACGCCCCAAGCGCCCGCGGACAGCAGTAAAGGCTACACGCTCGCACAAAAAATGGTGGGCAAGGCCTGTAATATGCCTGGAGTTCGGCCCGGTATGTATTGCGAACCACACATGACCACGGTCGGCTCTCAGGATACCACCGGCCCGATGACTCGTGATGAGCTCAAAGACTTGGCCTGTCTGGGCTTTTCAGCGGATTTGGTCATGCAGTCATTTTGTCATACCGCAGCGTATCCCAAGCCGGTAGATGTGGAGACCCAGCATACCCTGCCAGACTTTTTTATGAATCGAGGTGGTGTGTCACTGCGCCCGGGTGACGGCGTCATTCACTCCTGGATGAACCGAATGCTACTGCCTGACACGGTAGGCACGGGTGGAGATTCACACACCCGTTTTCCCATCGGCATTTCTTTTCCGGCCGGATCTGGCTTGGTGGCGTTTGCGGCTGCAACCGGCGTGATGCCATTGGATATGCCTGAATCTGTATTGGTGCGCTTCAAGGG
>JANTGD010000149.1 GCA_024763135.1 Thiotrichales bacterium
GCGCAAACCCACGCGTTCAGAACAAGGCATTGTTGCGAAGCCATGGTTGTTCCATGTCGAGCAGCAATAACGCCGTGCTGGACGCGTGGGTTTGCGCTGATATAGACAGTTTGGGCTTGGCGGTGTACTAGTTCATCGTTTAGTTTAAAATGAGGGACTCAGCGCTTTTGTGATGCTGCGCATCAAGGCGCAGTGCGCAGGCAATGGCAGCGTCCTCGGCAAGCACTGCAACACCCAAGCGCAGCATCACAGAAGCGCCCGAAGGGTTGTCTTCTCAAACCCGTGAAACAACAATCAGTGTCATAAAGTATTCATAAAAGTTTCACCGCTTTGTAGCAATCGAGCATTACTCTTTACAGCACTCCTTAGCCCGTCGGGCTAGGAAGTGGCTTGGTAACTTTTGCAATTCCAAAGCGCGGAATTGTGGATTGCATCACGAGGTACGCACAATGAATATCTATGTCGGCAATCTGCCTTACAGTCTCTCCCAGGATGAGCTGCGGACACTTTTCGCCCAGTTTGGTGCGGTCGATGACGCTGCAATTATTGTGGACCGCCAATCAGGGCGTTCCAAAGGGTTTGGATTTGTACAAATGCCTGACGATACATCGGCTCAGCAAGCCATTGATTCGTTACACGAATCTGAAGTCAAAGGCCGCAAGTTGACGGTCAGCATCGCAAGACCTAAGAAGCCAAAATCCCCCCGCGCGGCATAAACACTCACAACCCAACTTTGTTGAACGCGGTCTGCGCTGCATGATCTAGCGACGTCGCGACCCCATCGTTTTTTCGCAATAGTTGGCTGCGCTATGTAAAGCATGACGAACTACCGGATTTATTGCTCAAATTGCCGGTAGTATTGCGGGTTATGAGTGAAGTAGAGCAGCAAACCTCGGCGCGTCAGACCGTTTTAGTCGTTGATGATTCTCGTGTCATACGCAAAGCCGTCACCACCATCCTCTCAGATGATTACGAGATCGTCGAGGCACAATCTGGCGGAGAGGCGCTCACGTTGTTGAATGAAGATCGTGACATCCACTTGGTATTGCTCGACCTCTGGATGCCAGATGTGGATGGCTTTGAAGTATTGGAAGCGATTAGAAATGCTGAGTCTCACGCCATCAATGGGTTACCAGTCATCATTGTCACTGGTCACGAAGATGATGTCGAAATACGCAATCGCGCGGAAAAACTCGGCGCTTCGGATTTCATCGGCAAACCATTCAGCGCCGTCGAACTGCGCAGAAACGTCAGCCATTACATCCTGCCTCCTGACAAAACAAATGTGGTCCCATTCAAACCGGGCACTCAAGTCATGGAAGCACCGGAGGGACTGCGTGAGCCTAGACCCAAAACAGCAGAGGAGATCCGCAAGGAGCGCGAAGCCTGTTTAAACCGGGAAGGTCAAAAGCGTCTGCAACATGCCGTCGACAAACGCCAACATCTTTCTGTCGCACGCTTCCAAATCGATCGTGTTAAAGCGCTGTTACATAAAACCGACACCGAATTTACCAAACGCTCCCTGTTTCGGGTTTTCAAACTCGTAGAGCAAGAGTCCCGCCGTAAAGACGTGCTCGTCAGAGTGGGGCCCACCGATTTTGCGCTCGTTATGCCAAATACTGAAAACGCTGAAGCCAAAGCCGTACTCCAATCGATATTTAGAGTACTTCGTCACACCAAGTTCACCTACGGCGATCTAAAATTCCGTCTGACTCTGTCAGCAGGACTCGCAACACCTAAACTAACGCCCAAAGTACATTTCGAAACCATCATTGCACTTGCAGATGTCCGTCTAGAGAAGGCATATAACTCGGGCGGCGATCAATATGTCGCAACTTGATTCAATTATTTCTTTTCCCTCTGATAGAAGCGTTTTAAATTTGTAGCAGTGACTCATTCATTACTAACAGCCTTTACCTTTCTCAAACCGAATTGCATCTCATGCCCAGCAAACCAAATAAGCACATATGGACCATAATAATCGACTCTAAACTGCCAAAATTTTTATTGGTATTATCTATAAGCATTATTGCAATTGCGTTACTTTCCTGTAAAGACACTGCCTCATCAACTGAAGTAGTAGATACCCAAACGAGCAGAAGCTCTGCGATTCTAATAGAACAAGATTCAGCAACTGAGACCCAAAATCCACTCGCAATTTATGGCGACCCTAGCAAGCCAGTAGATGCCCTTTACCAACTACCACGTCTTGTAAGCGCCTCTGATCAGGGAGATAAAAGCGGGTCAGCGCCTAGCGATAGAACTCCATCTAGTGGAAACCTCTACTCTGAAAACATCCAAGGACACTTCTATTACCAATTTTTCGGTTACAGAGATCGCGCTAAAAACCCTTCAGCAAAAAGTGACATTGACCAAATAACTGCACTCAAACCGATTAAAGGAATTTATTCACAGGCAGTCTATAAAAATGGCGCAGACGATAAAATCCCTCCAACCTTAGAACAAGTCACGCCATTGCTCGATTACATTAAAGACGAAGATCTATTCTTTTTGAATTTTGAACAAAGAGGGTGCGTAGAGGGCGCTAGTTACTACCGTGACACGGCAAAGGTTTTTAAACAAAGCTTGCAACGATACCCCAATGTTAAATATGGGTTCTATGGCAGACTAATATGTCGTGAATGGTACGCTCCGCTGTCTGGCCCTGCTTCAGCTAATTATAAAAATTGGCAACAAGGGAACGACCAAGCATCAATCGGGGTGGACTTTGTCGATGTTCTAATGCCGGAACTCTATTATATGCGCCTTGAACCGGCCAATTGGTGGATTTATGCCAAAGAAAATATCAAGGAAGCCAAACGAGTTGGAAAAAACAAACCTATATATGCATTTCTGATGCCTGAGTCCCACCCGGACCCATCTGGCTCTGGCCGAGCAGAAATTATAGATATATCAAAAAAAGAACCACTTGAAATTACCGTAAAGTTTGGAAACTTTCATTCATCCAGGTGGCCTGATGACTTAAATGTCTACATGTACCTGACTTGTCCGGAACTTAATGATAAATTTTTTAAAGTAAGAGCCATTGACAGAACTCATTACCAAGTAATGAGTTCCTCAGGAATACCGGTAGATGGGCGTTCATTTCCGGATTCTTGCAAGCAAGGCAGCGTGGCCGCTTATATGCGCGATGGGGTTTGGTATGAAATGCTGGACGAGACCATGAAACTTGGTGCTGACGGTTTTATTTTATGGGGAAACTATATTGACGGTTACACAATCAACGGACAGATTGAGTATCCAAAATGGGATAAGGAAGCCCCTTGGTGGACTGAAACCGTCCAATGGTTTTCCGATCATTGCACAGGAAACAGCTGCACCGTACAGAGGTATGTTCAAGCACCTTAAAACAAACAACAAATCTTAGCTGCAAATCTAAACGATATTGCGTGTCTTTCTATATTAAAAACACTACGGAGCAAAGGACGATGACCACAAAGCATAGTCAATTATTATTTCTAGGTACAACACTTTTAGCAATACCAGGATTAGTTTTTTCAAAAGGAGAAATAACCAATTTTGAAACTGAATCGGTATCAGCAACAAGTTCATCTTACGTTAAAGATGCCCACCGGTATGAGTGGGGCATGTCTGATGATTTATTGCTTAAATATATAAATTATGACAGCAAACGCCTTCCAGTCAATTCATTGCCTCCCAATCTCGTAAAAATACGGAGAGTCGCCAACAGCCACTCATATGGCCAACCATGCAGTATTTTTGTTAGTGCGTTAGTCAGCTACAAATATAAACCGACCTTCCCTGGTGATAAAACTGGATCAGGAAATTGCAATCTAGGCCAAGTCATCACCGATAGCAACATTAACTATGGGTCGCTAGACTTATTTTCAAACACGGTCGACAGAAGCTCCACACTAAAAAATATAGAACGAATTGATGTCATTTATTCTTCAGGATTAAAAAGTGGCACAGAAGACCTAGCCCACGCAGGTCATTTTGTCATAGAAAAATCTGGCAACAACCCCGTAAAAATTGCTGCGATTTTGTCTTTGGACGAAAACAAAAACCCTAAAACATATGGCCCTTTGATTTCAATATACCCAGCGACTTTCGCAGATGCCACTCAAATTCGTTACGGAATTACCAATGTGGAAGATTCTTATGGATGGCTCACTACCGAGCCTATCGCACCTCAAGACTATTTAGCAGACATTGGCGTTACACAAGAACCTTTAGGTGCTGCATTTGTATCTCTGGCAGACCTTGGTTTGTCTGCGAACCAAGTTTACTTTGGTGTGTCATTGATTCCATCCGATGTTAACAGCACTACAAGTGATCTCATTAACCCTCTTACCTACCCATTAAACACCCCAGTCTTTTCTGGAGAATCCATACAAGACCCTCTTCCCTTTGGTGGTGATGCAGACTTAAAAGTTGGCATTGCTGGCGCATTTGAATTAGTGCCAACAAGTGATAACACGCAACCAACTCAAAATGATGACGGAAATTCAGCAGGTAGCAATGATAGTCAGTCAATCGTTACCACCGTCCTGGGTGAAACCACAACTCAGGATATAACTGATGTGGTACCTACCCAAAACGGCACGACAGGTGGAGGCGGTGGAAGTGGTAGCTTCGGCCTATTCAGCCTTTTAAGTATTGCGCTGTTTAGACGCTTTAAATTCAGAAGCAATAGATAACCAGGCTTCCTATAGAATGAAAACCACCGGTGATCACCGGTGGTTTTTTATGCAACCGAGTTTTTTGTTACTCATAAAGCAGAAGAAACTGGCCGACATCCGATTTCTGATAATGGCTCAGATAATACCAACGAATGTACTTTTGTATTATTGCTCGAGCAGCGCCCTTGCTTAACTTTCTGCGTCTGAATTCTGCTTCACCTCAGACCGACTATGCGAGGATTTGGATTTGAGCGATTGTCTAGTTTTATTGGAATTTCTTCCGCCCCTTTTTGTCCGTCCTCTTGAGGACGGTTTGTGGTTATGACCGGGCTGTAATTTCTTTTTTCTTGTTTTTTTCGGATACTTCAAATCTGTTTGTTTGTACTCATCCACCTGTTCTAGTGGAATTTTCTGTTGAATATATGCTTCGATTTCTGGCAAGTAAAAGGATGTATCTTCACAAGCGAAGCTGATTGCCACACCTGATTCACCCGCTCGGGCAGTGCGTCCAATACGGTGAACATAATCTTCTGCGAGTTGCGGCAAATCGTAGTTGAACACGTGGGTAACATGTGGAATATGAAGCCCTCGTGCCGCTACATCAGTCGCAACTAATGCTTGATACTGTCCCGTCTGAAATGCCTCAAGAAGTTTTTGCCGCTTTTTTTGCGGAACATCTCCGGACAATAACGCCGCAGAGATGCCATTTGCAGCTAGCCATGCAGAAATTTTTTCTGCTGCATGTTTGGTATTGGTAAAGACAATGCTACGCTCTGGTTGCAGTTTCTGTATCAACCCCACCAGTAGAGGGATCTTCTCTTCGTTGGCCGGATAGAATACGCTCTGTTTAACCCGGTCCGTTGTCACTTGTTCAGTTTGTATTTCTACCTTTTCCGGATTGTTCATGTGCTCATAGGCTAATTCCATAACCCGATAAGACAAGGTAGCTGAAAACAACATCGACAGTCGCTTTTCTGGGGGCGAACAACGCCGCAATATAAATCGCAGGTCCTTAATAAACCCCAAATCGAACATACGATCTGCTTCGTCTAACACCATGACTTCCACAGCACGTAGATCGAACAACCGCTGTTTATGGTAATCAATGAGCCGGCCCGGTGTACCAATCAGGATATCAACACCGGCTTGTAGCTGTTTACGTTGTTTCTCGTAATCCACACCGCCGTAGACCAATCCCAAGGAGTAACCGGTGGCGGATTTTAACGTCTCGGCGTCCTTATGGATTTGTATCGCCAACTCGCGTGTCGGCGCAAGAATCAAAGCTCGAGGTTGGCTAGCGCGTCGATTCCGTTCCGGTTTCCCGGTTTCAAGCCGAGCAAACATGGCAACCAGAAAGGCAGCCGTCTTGCCTGTACCGGTCTGTGCTTGACCGGCTAAATCTTGGCCCCGTAGAGCGAGTGGCAATGTAGCCGCTTGTATCGGCGTACAAAACTCGAATCCCGCAGCCGTTATACCTGCTTGAACAGAAGCCGGCAGGGAGAATTCCGCAAATCGTGTTGTTGACAAATGCTCTGTAGACATAGCAATTCCTGGGCGATTTCAGGTCAGAGAAAGCGCCTATAAATATGGACTTGAGCCCGACAATCCGCTAGGCTCAGGGCAACCAACCTATCCTATCAGCATATGTCGGCAGGAGCATAAAACGTGAGCGACAATATTTCTTATCTCAGCGATGATAGCTTCGAAGAGGAAGTACTGAACAGTGAAACACCGGTATTGGTCGACTACTGGGCCGAGTGGTGTGGGCCTTGTAAGATGATCGCCCCAATCTTAGATGAAATCGCTGAAGAATACAGCGGTAAAGTCAAGGTTGCTAAACTAAATATCGACGAAAACCCCAGTACACCACCCAAATATGGCATCCGCGGCATCCCGACCCTCATGTTATTCAAGGATGGTCAAGTGGAAGCTACCAAAGTGGGAGCGTTATCAAAGTCCCAGCTCACCGCCTTTCTCGACCAAAACATCTGACCAACGGTCAAATCTAAACGTATCAAATTACTAGACGGGGCAACCAATTCGTACTATAGTTGCCCCGAGTCCTCCGACTTTACGCCGTTCCGGCGCATAAGAACTACTTATCCAGGTCTTCTCTTTAAGTTTCGTCACGCGAACTCGTCGCTTGGCGTCTTGACATATTCCAATCCAATCTTCGATGAACCTTACCGAACTCAAACAAAAGCCCGTCCCTGAGCTACTCAAAATAGCCGAATCTCTCAAGATCGACAATGTCGCCCGCTCTCGGAAACAAGATGTCATCTTCGCAATTCTCAAAGCACACGCCAAAAAAGGGGAAGATATCTTTGGCGATGGGGTGCTTGAAATCCTTCAGGATGGATTTGGTTTCCTGCGCTCAGCAACCGGATCCTATCTCGCAGGCCCCGACGATATCTATGTGTCACCGAGCCAGATTCGACGATTTGGGCTACGAACTGGTGACACGATTTCCGGTAAGATCCGCCCACCGAAGGACAACGAGCGCTACTTTGCGATGCTCAAGGTTGATCAGATCAACTTTGAAAAACCAGAGAACGCTAAAACCAAAATTCTCTTTGAGAACCTCACCCCACTGCATCCGGAAGAACGGTTACGGATGGAACGAGGCAACGGTAGCACCGAAGATATTACTGCGCGCGTCATAGACATTGTCGCACCTGTGGGCAAAGGGCAGAGAGGGCTGATCATAGCCCCGCCTAAAGCTGGTAAAACGATTATGCTGCAAAACATCGCGCAGAGTATTGCCGCGAACTGTCCCGACTGTTACCTCATGGTTCTGCTAATCGATGAACGCCCAGAAGAAGTCACCGAGATGGAGCGTATGGTTCAAGGAGAAGTGATTTCCTCAACGTTTGATGAACCTGCCACACGGCACGTGCAGGTTGCGGAAATGGTTGTCGAAAAAGCCAAACGCCTTGTCGAACATAAAAAAGACGTCGTAATACTACTCGATTCTATCACGCGCCTTGCACGCGCTTACAATACTGTCATCCCCTCATCCGGCAAGGTTTTGACTGGCGGTGTCGACGCCAACGCACTCCAACGTCCTAAGCGTTTCTTTGGCGCAGCGCGTAATATAGAAGAGGGTGGTTCATTGACGATAATCGCCACCGCATTAATTGATACGGGTTCCAAGATGGATGAAGTCATCTATGAAGAGTTTAAGGGAACCGGTAATATGGAAATCCATCTCGACCGCCGTATTGCCGAAAAACGTGTCTATCCCGCCATTAATATCAACCGCTCAGGTACGCGTCGTGAAGAACTGCTCTGCGACGACGATGAAATTCAGAAGCTCTGGATTCTGCGGAAATTCCTCCATTCTATGGACGAACTCGAAGCCATGGAGTTCCTGCTCGGTAAACTGCAATCGACCAAAACCAATAACGAATTTTTCGATTCCATGAAGCGCTCATAAGATCCACGCGCCCAAAATGACGGACTCAGTCACCTTGTCTGCATTCCGGGGTGGGTGCCTTCACAGAGCA
>JANTGD010000150.1 GCA_024763135.1 Thiotrichales bacterium
ATTTGTCTTCCACCTTCTCGCCGAGTTTCGTTACAGATTTATCAACATGGCGTTTTTTGGCCGTTATATCGTACTCGCGAATACCCAGCTCCACCGATCCCGAAGGCGCAGCTGCCTCCGTTGCCGCGGCCGATTCCTCAGCAGCTGCCACATTCGCCTGCACTGCAGACGCACTGATACCCATAAGCGCGATTGCCCAAAACAGGCCACTTGCACCTTTTCTAAAATGATTCAATACAATACTGTGCACGGAGCTTCCCTCCAGCTTTTAACACAATCCGGTAACCGCTGAGCACCGTCCCAGCGGTATGCATGATTTACCCACTCCGCAAGCCTGAAACCAAATGCCCACGAATACTTTGCAGCGCGCTGATTATCGATGAATGCTCTCTGAACAGACATGAGATATGTCAATCGCGTTGGTTTCCGACCCACCACAACGCTGTCACGCAGCACCGCAAACTTATTCCCTTCAGATCTTTTGACAACCACCCACGCGTAACGCGCTCATTCGCAGAACTGCCTAATTTCCCCGTTACAGATGCAGCCAGACAGTCGTCCGCAATCCTTCACGGGGTCCGATACGGTGCAGCAATTGCACAGTTCTTGTGCTATAGCTACTACTTAAACCACCCATAGTCAGAAACGCTGACCCAACTGCACCACTTGCAGGTTACCCAGCTGATCGTTTTTCATTCACAGCCAATCTTGGAATATGAATTGCATGAAGTTCTACCATTGTCACTACTCAATGAGTGGGCCAAAGGTGAAGTAACTGCTCAGATTGCCCCTGCAATACGTCTGATCAAAGCGAAAAATGTGAGTTTAAAAGCGAAAATGATCATTTATAACGCAGAGCCGACGCATCGCAGTAATTCGCTGAGTCGTTACGTTCAAACTTAATCAATGTGTTAAACAACTTCTTTTTTTCAACCTCACAACCACTGGAGCGCACTGGTCATGAAACTCGGCATGGTAGGTTTAGGCCGCATGGGTGCCAATATGGCAAAACGCCTCGTCCAGGGCGGCCACGAATGCATTGGATTCGACGTCAGCCCTGAAAGCGTGGCGCGCTTCCAGGCCGAAGGTTCAGCGGCCACAAGCGACTTGACAGAGTTCATTTCAATGCTGCCTCCGCCACGCATTGTCTGGTGCATGATACCTGCGGGAGAAATCACCGAACAAATGGTACAACGGCTCGCAGCACTGCTCGATGCCGGTGATGTCATCATCGATGGGGGAAACTCGTTTTACAAGGATGACGTTCGCCGTGCTGAAAGCCTGTTGGAGACCGGCATCCACTATTTGGATGTGGGAACCAGTGGAGGCGTGTGGGGATTGGAGCGCGGTTATTGCCTGATGATTGGCGGCACCAAAGAAGCCGTGCAGCAACTCGATCCAATTTTTGCCACGCTCGCACCAGGGCCTGGCGACATTCCCCCGACCCCAGGAGTAGATAGCCATGCCAGTAAAGCTGAACTCGGGTATCTCCATTGCGGCCCGGTCGGAGCGGGACATTTTGTAAAAATGATCCATAACGGCATCGAATATGGGCTGATGCAAGCCTATGCAGAAGGCTTCGATATTCTGCGCAATGCGCAATCCGAAGCACTCCCGGAGAACCTGCGCTACGACTTTAAGCTGGAGCAGATTGCGGAGGTTTGGCGACGGGGCAGCGTCGTCGGTTCCTGGCTGCTCGATTTGACCGCAATCGCGCTCAATGAAGACCCGCAGCTCGCTGGCTACTCGGGTTATGTCCAAGACTCGGGGGAGGGCCGTTGGACCGTGCAGGCCGCGATCGAGGAAGCGGTACCTGCAGATGTGCTTACCGCAGCCCTGTATACGCGCTTTCGATCTCGCCAGGAACACACCTTCGCCGAAAAAATCCTCTCGGCCATGCGCAAACAATTCGGGGGACATGTCGAAGCTCCGGCACAGAAATAGAAAAGGTCTGAGCCCATGAATCGACCGCAATGCCATGATCTCCCACTCTGAAACCAATCCCCTGCGCGAGGGACTCATTGAGGCCCAGGTCGCGCAACCCTGCACCCTCGTCATTTTCGGAGGCGGTGGTGACCTGACGCGACGCAAACTTCTACCCGCAGTTTATAACCAAGCGCTCGATGGCGCCCTGCCCGCCAATTTCGCCGTGCTGGGTGTAGCGCGCGAGGAAATGGATAACCTCAGCTACCGGGACTTTGCCAGAAACGGCATCGAACGATTTTCACGACAACCCATGGACAGCGAGTTCTGGCCGGACTTTGAGCGACTGCTGCATTATCAGCAAGGCTCCTTCGACGACCTGCAAACCTATCTCGACTTAAAAGAACATCTGCAAAAAATCGAACCCGAGTTCGGGATACCCGGCAACCGGGTTTTCTACCTGGCGATTCCACCTGCTTTTATAGAAACCTGCGTAACCAATCTCAATGCAGCGGGGCTGGTCTACCCAACCGACGGCAGCCATCCCTTTTCTCGAATTATTGTGGAAAAACCAATCGGTCACGACCTGGAAAGCGCGCGCCAGGTCAATACGGTGTTAGGAAAAAATTTTGCTGAAAGCCAGATTTACCGCATCGATCACTACCTGGGTAAGGAGACCGTACAGAATATTCTCGTCATGCGCTTCGGCAATTCGATTTTCGAACCCCTGTGGAATAATAAACACATTGATCATGTACAGATCACTGTCGCGGAAGAAGAAGGCGTCGGCACACGTGCAGGCTATTATGATCGCGCGGGTGCCCTACGTGATATGGTGCAAAACCACATCCTGCAATTACTGACTTTGATCGCCATGGAGCCGCCCTGGGCTATGCAGGCCGATGTGATCCGTGATCATCGCCAGGACGTGCTCAACTGCCTGCGCCCGATCACTCCGGACTCCATCGGAGATTGTGTGGTGCGCGCGCAGTATGGGCCGGGCTTTCATCACGGCGAAGATGTACCCGGCTATCGGCGCGAGGAAGGGGTAGCGCAAGACTCAATTACAGAAACCTACGTCGCCCTCAAAGTATTTATCGATAACTGGCGCTGGGCCGGCGTGCCAATTTATATCCGCACAGGAAAACGACTGCCCAAGCGAGTCAGCGAAATAGCGGTGCAATTCAAAAGCATCCCACCCATTTTATTCAACGCCGATACCGACCACCCACTTGAGCCAAACGTACTCGCTCTGAGCATTCAGCCAAATGAAGGCTTGTCGCTACGCATGGCCACCAAGCTGCCCGGGCCGAAAGTCCGTATCTACCCTGTAAAAATGGATTTTCGCTATGGCGCTACCTTTGGTGATCAGTCCCCTGAAGCCTATGAACGCCTGATGCTCGATGTAATGGCCGGAGACGCAACTTTATTCATGCGCCGCGATGCGGTTGAGTCTTCGTGGAAATTTATCGAAGACATTCTCGAACCCTGGGAGTCCAGTCGCACTCGCTGGCTGCCAGAGTACAGCGCTGGTACCTGGGGTCCATTGGAAGCTGATCGCATGATCGAAATGGATGGTCGCAAATGGCGTATGTTGTGAACGACAGCGAATCTGCGGCATTGCTTACGCTGCCGGAACATAAGATCAAAATTGCGCAGGTTCGCCAGCAGCTCGACAGCCTGTGGGAAAGTCTGCACCAAGATCTGGCCGATGGTCAGGCTGTCACGCGAGCTTGTATGTCCAACTTGATTATTTATTGTGAAGGAGATGAACAAGCGGCATCAATCAGCAGAGCAATTCCCGGCATCGTGCAGAACCATCCTTCGCGCATTATTTTTCTGATCGGCACGGGTCAAACGTCTGAACCGGGCATCGAGGTGTTCGTTTCCGGCCATTATTGCGCACTGAATAGTGGCTGGCAGGTCTGCTCCGAACAAATTCGGGTCGTATCGGACGGATTTACAAGTCGTCGCTTGCCTTCCGTAACGCGCTCACAACTCATCGGAGATCTTCCCACCACGCTATGGTGGGCCGCCTTACAGCCTCCGCCCTTTGCGGGCAAGCTCTTTTATAAGCTCGCAAGCATGGCGGACCAAATCATCTATGACAGCTATAACTGGAACAATCCCTCCAAGGGCATCCAGGCTATGGCGCGCTGGGTCGCGGCGGAAAAACAAGAGCACGTGATCTTCAATCTGTCCTGGCGACGCCTGAAACCCTGGCGCAGCCTCTTAAGCCAGGTGCTCGATCCCCAGATAAAACCAGGCGCACTACAAAACGTCACACAGCTGCGTATCGAACATGGGCCGCATGCATTGGGTATGGCCTTGTTACTCCTGGGCTGGCTTGCATCTCGGCTCAACTGGGAGCCCATAGAAGGCAGGGTGGCTCTGGACAAAGAAACTGTGTGGCATTTTACCGCCCACGGTCGGCAAATACCGGCCCGCGTGGTCCGCCTGGGCGGGGGTGAACCGACGCTCCATCGCATGCACTGGTATTGGCGAACAGAGCAACAGTCACAGCATATAGAATTCTCCCGACTCAGCGATGGCCGCCTGGGGATCGTGGAAGATACCAGCGACGTCCCGACCCGCGTCGTGGCCGCGCCGCCGTTACGTCGCAGCGCATTGGTCGCCGCGCAAATGGCACATCGAACCCGCGACAAACTGTTTGAAGAAGCCCTGGAAGTCGGCAATACCATGGCTTCCATTCTGGAACACTGAACCCAACGACACAACATCATAAGCTAACTATGACCGCGCACCATCCACAGTGGCTCAGCTTCGATAACGCCGCAGAGGTCGCCCACCGCGTCGTCACCGAGATCACCCATCTGGCCTCCGCCTGTATTGCGCGGCGCGGCCGGTTTTCACTGGTGCTGGCAGGTGGTACGACCCCCGAGCAGATTTATCGCCAGCTGGCAATGACTCAGCAGCAATGGCCGCAGTGGACATTGTACTACGGCGATGAACGCTGCCTGCCGGTAAACGACCCTGAACGCAACAGTCAAATGGTCAAAGCCACGGGGCTGAGTACCAAGGCTGGATGCGAACACATTATTCCTGCAGAACTAGGACCTGAGGAAGGTGCCCGGCGATACGCAGAAACCATCGCACACGCCCTGCCATTCGACCTGGTATTGCTCGGCATGGGAGAAGACGGCCATACCGCGAGTTTATTTCCCGGTCAGCCACTTGATACGACGGCGTGGACCGTGCCGGTGCAGCATGCGCCCAAGCCGCCTCCTGAACGTGTCAGCCTCGGCTTGCGCGCATTGCAAGCATGCCACGCCATGGCAATTATCGTCACAGGCTCGAGTAAAGCAAAGGCGCTGCAGCACTGGCGAGCCGGCGATCCATTACCGGTTGCGGTCGTGGCAAAAACAGCTGAAAATGTGCGGGTATTCACAGACAAGGCAGCCATGAGTTAGGAACACAGGAATGACAGCCTCACAAATCAGTGGATTGTTATTAGATCTCGATGGCGTTTTCTATATAGGCCATCAATTGATTGATGGCGCAATCGAAGCCATTGAGTTTTTGCGACAACACAACATCCCTCGCCTGTATATCACCAATACTACGACCCGTAGTCAGAAAGCACTCTTTGAAAAAATGCAGGACCTGGGACTGCCTATTGATCAGGAAGAGATCCTCAGCGCCCCGCAGGCAGCGCTCGACTACCTAAAGCAACAAAAAATCGACTCCGCGTACCTGCTACTGCGTGATGAGGTAAAAGCAGACTTCCAAACGATCGAACAGAAAAGCGCGCAACCTCAAGCCGTCGTCATTGGAGATATTGGTAGCCGGTGGCGCTATGCACTCTTAAACCAAGCTTTCCTCTATCTCATGGACGGCGCACAGTTGATTGCGCTGCATAAAAATAAATTTTGGCAGGCCGAAGAAGGGCTACGTCTGGATATTGGTGCGTTTGTGGCCGGGCTTGAATATGCAACGGATACGCAGGCAATAATTATTGGTAAGCCCTCTCCTGCATTTTTCGAACAAGCGGTCCATCGTCTGGGTCTGCCTAAAAACCGAATAGCGATGCTCGGAGATGATATCGATACCGATGTGGGCGGTGCTCAGGCCTTTGGGCTCCAGGGTATTTTGGTGAAAACCGGTAAATATCGTGCGAGTTATGCACAAGCTTCGGGGATTACCCCAGATGCGCAGCTCGAATCCATTGCCGATCTGCCGGCATTATTAACGGCCAAAGCTGCGCAGCATGGTAATCCCTGAACCTGCCAAAACAGACAGGTGTGCAATCGCTGGTAACGCCTACGCTTTGGACAGGAATAAGACAAGCCAAAGTAACGCACAAGACGAAGGTGTTAACAGGCTGTTAAAGCGTTTTATCAATTACGCCCACTGCCAATGACCTGCCATTAAGATTACGCCAGCAGCAGGTCAGTCAAGGAGCGGACTGGCAGTGCCGTGGAGAGCCACACAAGAAGGAGATTACAACCTAAAACTATAGAGTAACTCAGGAGTTGAAACATGGGCATTCAAACATTTCAAAGCCCCCAAACCCCCACCTATACACCACAGCGTCAGAACCGCTACGAAAGAGCCGTCAGAGAAATGCTCGCATCGATTGGTATTGGCGTCGACGGTGAGCAACCCTATGATCTCGACGTACATGAACCGCGTTTCTATAAAAGACTATTGCGTCAAGGTTCACTGGGTTTAGGTGAAAGCTACATGGATGGGTGGTGGGATTGTCGCGCCATCGATGAATTGACTTCGCGACTCTTACAGGCCGAACTCGATAAACAGGTGCATAACAACCCAACCGTTTGGTGGCTGATTGCACGTGCGCGTCTGCTGAATCTGCAGACAGCGGCACGTGCCTATCAAGTGGCAGACACCCATTATAACCTGGGCAATGAGCTTTTCACCGCTATGCTGGATAAAAATCTCTGCTATTCCTGCGGCTACTGGAAAAATACAGACGACCTGGATCAGGCACAAATCAACAAGCTCGATCTACTGTGCCGAAAACTCGACCTCCACCCAGGGGACAGAGTGCTCGATATTGGCTGCGGCTGGGGCAGTTTTGCGCATTACGCCGCCACCCATTATGGGGTTGAAGTCACCGGCATCACGGTTTCCAAGGAACAGCAAAAACTCGCACAACAACGCTGCGCAGAGCTGCCGGTCCGGATCCTCTTGCAAGACTATCGCACACTCGATGGTCAGTTCGATAAAATCGTATCCATCGGTATGTTTGAACACGTAGGTGTTAAAAATTACGCCGCCTATTTCAGTGTCGTCAACCGTCTCCTAGTGCCCGGCGGGCTGTTTGCGTTGCATACCATAGGGAATGACCGGGCTGTGCAGAGCACAGACCCCTGGATTGAGCGATATATTTTCCCGAATGGCGAAATTCCTGCTCTCGCGCAAATTGCTCAGGCCTGCGAACAAGACTTTCTCATCGACGATGTACAAAACCTTGGCCCCGATTATGACCAGACGCTCATGGCATGGAAACAGCGTTTTGATGCGGCCTGGCCGCAACTCAGCCAGCGCTACGACGAACGGTTTCGGCGCATGTGGATCTATTATTTACTCATCTGCGCGGGTGCTTTTCGCGCGAGCCAGCTGCAACTGTTTCAACTTGTCATTCGGCATCGCAATATCCCAAGATACCGCTACGACGCACCCCGATAAACGGACGCGCAGCGCGCAGAAAAGCGATACAGACCAATGATAGATGATTGACTAAGAGCTCGGCGCAGCTGCTGAGCCTTGTTGCAAGCCAAAATAAATGACGACCAGCACCTGATCATGACTGGTGTTGTGTAACTCATGCCGCTCTCCCGGCTCAACGACAATACAACTGCCGGGCGTGATCAGGTAATCGACGTCATCGATGATAATTTCACCCGTTCCCGATTCGACATAGAACACTTCCAGCATATCCTCATGTTGATGCGCATGTGCAACTTCTCCGGGCGGAAAAACGGCAATCGAAAAATTCGTCAGCGGCGGGTATTCATCGAACGCCAGCATGGTCCGCTTTTTAATGTTTGGATTATGGCTAACCGGAGTTTCCGGCAATCGTCGGCTGTGTGTGATTTTCATAAGTCCGCGGGTAGTTGAACCTAGATTCCGCAGTTGGATCACGAAAGTCCACGCAAGTCCTTGGCGCACCTGGCAAACCAGAAAAACCTCTCATCACCAATAAGGTGACCACGAGTTTTTCTGATTCACCAGGC
>JANTGD010000151.1 GCA_024763135.1 Thiotrichales bacterium
CTCTCCTTTTGAGAGCGAGGGGGTTGATGCGCAAGGACTGATGCAGGCATTAATACCGTTGTGCCTGCATCGTATGCCTTGTCTTGAACACCTTGGACTACTCTGGCTCCGTTAGAACAGGCTTGTTGGAGTACGATTGCTGGGAATCAAAAGCTAGCGCCCCCATCATTTGCAGACGGTTCCAAGATATCAACTATCAATCGTTGCAAACGTTGTTGCAGGTTTAACAGCCTGTTAAACGCCCTCATTCCACTCTTTCTTGTTGACGGGGGAATGGTGGCGCATGAACGTTTGCAACAATGGGGCTAGTCCAAGCCCGTGATATCGAGATTGGGTGAAAGCCTGCTAAAATACTGGGTAGCAACACTATTAATGAGCTTATGAAAACTTCTTTAGAACAATCGATAGCCACACAGCGCTTGACCTTGAATGAGGTGCTGGCAGATGAACTTCGGCAGACTGCGTTGTCCTTGGTGCCGCATCTGCAGGATGTTGAGCAACTGGACAGCGAATTGCGGGCTTTGTTTGCCAATTTGGAATATTGCAAGTACGTCTATGTACTTAATCCTGCGGGTGTGCAGATCAGTTCCACGATCAATCGCTATGGGGCGGATGATGAGGCGCGTGGTCGGGACCGGTCCGCGCGTCCCTATGTGGCGCACATTCACAGGCCGATGCCTGAGGCATTCAAGCTGTCTGAAGCGTATATCAGCCGCAATAAGAAGCGTCCATCGCTGACGGCGATTCAGGCCCTTTTCGACGCGCAGGGTGACTGCGTCGGTTATCTGGGCGTCGATTTTGATATTCGTGATTTACCGGCTTCGGAAGTGATGTATGAAGAGCCGAGTCAATGGCGACAGATCAAAGGCGATCCGGCTATCCGCCAGGGATTGTTTACCCAAGAACGTGCAGAAAGCGCCATGGATCAACAGATCGATACAGTGTTGTCGGTTCATGAGGCCTTGATGCTGGATCAAGGGGTGCACCATTTTCAGATTCATTTCTCCAGTAGCCGCTCCATTATCTGGCATGTGGATGATCCCTTTGTGTATCGGTTGCTGACGATGGAAGAGTTGTCCGATTCAAATATCTGTTTGGCATTTCCTCGCCGGCCATACTTTAAACGAGCGGTGGTGCCCCCACGGGCGATTGGTCAGATACTCGAGCTATTCAAGGGGCTGCGCTTCGCCGATGAAACAGTCTATTTACGCTCTGGCTCCTTGAATCTCGTCAATGGAAAAATCGGATTAAATTTTTCCTGTGATGGTACGCATTATTTGGGCTTCCAGGAATTTATCGACAAAGGCCTGGACTTTTGGTTTGGTGGGGCTGACTTTCCCCAATCAACCACTAACACGCAGGCGCTGGAACTGGATTTGGCCAAGCTTGATCAAGTGGTGGAGACGATTGCGGCGCAAGGTTGTATCCGAGTCAACAAACTGTTGTACAGCTATGAAAAGGGGAAAATGCCAGAGGCTATCCAGCATCTATCCAACACTGAGCAACGCTATGTGTATCACGAATTAAAAGCCGTTATGGATGTGTATGAAGGCGGTGTTTGCGGGATTTAGTGTGTTACGTGCATTGCGTTAATGTTATCCTAAGGAAGCTCTGATCAATGCGTAATACGGCATCTTGCGGTGCAAAATCGCCCAGTTCAGCGTTGGTGATTTTCGTAATTGCCAGCGATTACCTGCGGTCCGTGCCTTGAACCGGACGATTTTTCACCGCAATCCGCTCGCGCCAGAATTAATCAGAGCTTCCTTAAAAAAATGGGGGTCGCGCTGTGAAAAACAACGCTCAAACTGTCGCAGGTATTATTGTTGCCGGCGGGCGAGGCGCTCGAATGGGGGGGCAGGACAAGGGGTTGATTTTAATGAATGGGAAACCGCTCATCGAGTATGTGATCGAACGTTTTGCCCCACAGGTAGATGAGCTGGTCATCAGCGCTAACCGGAATCTCGATTGTTACCGCCGCTATGGCTATCGCGTGGTGCCTGATTATTTACAGGGCTTTCAGGGGCCTTTGGCAGGCATTTCCGCGGGCCTCGAAATTGTCTCCGCTGAATTTGCCGTGAGTGCTGCGACGGATGCGCCGTTTTTGCCACTGGATTTAGTTGATCGACTCAAGACAGCATTAAAAGCTGCTCAGGTGCCGGCTGCGGTGGCGCGTCATGGTGACTGTTTAGAGCCCTTGTATGCAATGATTGATACCTCGTGTGCAGCTAATTTACGGGCTTTTCTTGAAACGGGCCAGCGTAAGGTCAGGCAGTGGTATCAGCAGTTGGGTATGACAACTGCGGATTTTTCTGATCTGAGCGATGCATTTACGAATATCAACACGCCGGACGATTTATCCGGTGCCAGCAGCATTCCATGAATAGTGAAGGCAGATTGTGCTGAGCACGACATAGTAGGGGGCGGGTTAATAATACGTTTTTTAATGCTTGCACCCAAAACTATCCGCGCAGGTAATGGCGCAATCCCTTGCGCAGCGGGGCAACACTGGGCCAGCGCAGGCTGGAACGTTCCTAATATAATGAATTTGAATGTCAGCACGTTACAGCTGAATGTGATTTATCTGATTGCTGGTTAATAGCGACATTGCTGACCAATCTCGGGAAATTGGATTTGGCCCCTCATATCCTGGCATTCTATGCGGTCCCGCAGGTTTTCCGAATCTAATTTTCTTAGCATGCGAGTTCGATCATCGCTTGACTGCTTGGGGCTCAAGATAAATGTGCCGTAGTGTATGGGCAACATTTTCTTACAGCGCAGTGTTTTAGCGATCTCAACAGCTTCTTCAGGTGTAGCATGGTTATGATGAAAGTAGGAATCGCCTATGGGCAAAAGGCATAGATCAAAGCCTTTATTAAGCTCATTGGAGGTGAATTTAGCCCGCCAGTCTACCGTACTGGGATGTGCCAAAAGTTGTCCATAGGCGTTGCGATAACGCTGGTAGGCAGTGTCTCCAAAAAATAGAATTTGTTTTTTTCCATTGCTAATCAGGTAGCCATTGAATCCTGACCATCGGCGGCGTTTTCCCCAGGGAATATAGCCGTAATGTTCGACCCGAAAGGCGCGGATCGAAAGTGCTCCTAAGCTTAGCGTTGCTGAATCTGGTTGTAGCCAGTCCAGTTCGTGGGTTACCCAATCCAGGCCTTGCGTCAGGTCCTGTGTGTCACGCGGGAGTACGAGTGTAGGCGCCTTTTGTTGTAAGTGATCCAGTTGGCGTAACGACGCCAGATCTAGGTGGTCATAATGCGCATGAGAAATAAGAACAACATCGATGTTGGGTAGCGCTGCAGTTGAGATGGGTAGCGCAACCTGTCGCTTGATTCCGAGTGCATTATTCAATAACTCGGGTGGGCCAATACGTTTTCCGAGTACGGGATCGGTCAGTAGCCAGTGGGGGCCGAGCTTTAACAGTACGCTGGCGTGGCCCAGCCACACAAAATAATCGCGATCTTGATGCAGCGATGCCTCGGAAACGACGCCCGGTGCTGGTTGGATGGTTCTTGGCTTAAGTTTGTTTTCCCAAATCATGCTGCGTGTGTAACTGGCGCAGCCGCTCAGTAGTGTTATTAACATGAGGACGATCCAGCACTGACTCCATACCAACCTGGGCATGGTTACGCGAATGCGTTCCAGCTGCGTTCGATGCCCCAGTATAAGCCGATTGCGGCAATCGCAAGAGAGGCTGGAATGACGATACCGGATCGATACCAAGTTTGTTGTTTGAAGGGTATGGCCAGTATCACATAAGCCAGTATCAGTATGCTGAGCTGCCCAATCTCCACGCCGACATTGAAGCTGATCAAGGCGCTGGCGAACTGTCCTTGAGGAACCCCCAGATCGTTTAAAACCGAAGCAAAGCCCAACCCGTGCAGTAGTCCGAAAACAAACACCACGACAATTCTGAATTTGTGGAGATTTTTCTCCAGAATATTTTCGATACCGATATAAGCGATGGAAAAAGCGATCAATGGTTCGACGATGACAGGGGGCACATGCACAATGCCTTTCATGGCCAGTCCCAAGGTCAGGGTGTGGGCCAGAGTGAATGCGGTTACCTGCGCAATAAGTGGTTTGAAACGTACACTCAAAAGAAATAGGCCAACGATGAACAGAATGTGATCGACGCCTTTGGGTAATATGTGGGTATAGCCCAAATACAGATAGCTAAGGACGGTTTGCGAGAGCGGTTGCGGTTTATCCTCGGCGACCTTGATGCTTTGCGAGGCTTGTGTTCTGCCGGGGATATTGGAGAGTAGCTGCCAATCGCTCCAGGCGTGGGTTTTGGGGTTGCGATGACGGTATTTGAACAGTACCAGCCCCAGCGAGCGTGAGTAACCGAAATTGATGGTTTCAATGGGCGCGTCGATGCGCCCCTCATAGGTCACGGTGCCCAGGCGGCCTTCCTGTGTTTGATTGTGACCCGAGAGCGACACGGATTTGAGCGTTAGTGCGACTGGTTGCTCATTTAAAAATAGCTTGATGCGTTGCGTCAGACGTTTGGAATGCATCGAAAACGCCTCTTTGAGTTCAGCATCGCTCATCTGCTCGAATCGTTCATAGGCCTCGCGTACACGCGGAATGCCCAGCGAAGCAGTGCTGGAGGCGCCGGAGAGAATGCTCTCAAGATGACCTGTGGCATCCAGAATATAATGTCCATCCTGTTCGATGCTCAATTCAAGATCGACCGGTGTGCTGACATGCGCCTGGGCGGGGGCAGACAGGCCCAGCAGGGCCAGCCAGAGTAAGATGAAGCTTTTGAATCCGTTCATAGGCAAGAGTGGCGCTTATATGCCAAGACACATTGGAAAGCGGGTGATCTGCAACTTGATCCAAACCATCTGGGCACTCTGATTAGAGGGCTTTACTATGGATTGTCTTAGTTGGATCGTCAATATCGGGCGCCGGTCCACGGGCGTAGTGGCGGAGCGTGAAAGCTGCGGGTGATATTGGGATGACTGTCGTGGTAATGTTTTCATTTTTTCGCGCTGCGAAGCCGCATGATAGCTTAGTCCAATAGCTGCTTCGGCGGTTGTGTAGCGATTCGAGGGCCGAGCGATGGAAAGATTACTGCGTCTGCTTTTTCCGCCAGAGCCACGGTTGTTTCCAGGGCAGCGTTGGCTGAATATTGGCCTGCGCACTGTGCATTTGGTCGGAGTGGCTGGTATTGGTGGCGCCTATCTGTATGCGGTGGATGAGGCGCTCTGGTTACCCTATTGGCTGTTGGCGATTGGCGCGGGTGTCGCGCTGAGTCTCGTGTATATTGCCTCTAGTGCAGTTTGGCTGCTGCAACTCAAAGGTCTTGCGATTGCTCTGAAATTGTTGCTGCTGTTTGCGGCCTGGCGATTGCCGCAATGGCGGGCAGAGCTGTTTATTGGGGTAGTCGTTATATCAGCGTTGATTGCGCATGCCCCTGGACGTGTCAGGGGGTTTCTATGGCTGCCGGTGTTTCGGCGTTTCTATGAGCGCGATGGTTGCGGTGTGAAACGGGTTGAAAGCGTGGATTGAGATCGCCTGCGTTTGTCTGGAGTAACTTGCGAAAATCACTGACGCTCAAGGGTGGGCTGTAAAAGTAACCTTGAATCGACTGTACGCCGCGTTCGCGTAGAAACTTCAATTGCACCTCGTTTTCCACCCCTTCTCCCACGATGTGCAGATCCATGCTTTTGGCCATGGCGATAATGGCTTCAACCAGTGCCTCATCATTTTTATCAACGCCGATGTCACTGATAAAACTACGATCGATCTTGAGAATCTGTAAAGGGAAGCGTTTGAGGTAACTCAGCGATGAGTATCCGGTGCCAAAATCATCCAGCGCCAGGCTGATGGCGCGCTCACGCAGCGCACGGATAATATCCAGGGGCGCTTCGGAATCCTGGATCAGCAGGCTTTCCGTGATTTCAAGCTCTAATCTGGATGCAGCCAGGCCGCTGATCTGCAGGGCTTCGTCGACGCAGGCTATCAGGTTGCCATTACGAAACTGTTGCGAAGAAACATTGAGCGATACTCGGGGCGGATCCGCAACAAGCGTCTCCCATTGCTGTGCCTCGATGCAGGCTGTTTGCATGACAAAGCGGCCAATGGCTTCGATCAAGCCCATACTCTCAGCAATGGGTATAAATTCACTCGGTGAAACCATGCCCAGCTCTGGGTTGTTCCAGCGGAGCAATGCTTCTGCCCCCACGATTCGCTGAGTTTCGAGGTCGATCATTGGCTGATAGACAAGAAACAGTTCCTGTGCCGAAATCGCCTGGCGGAGCTGGTTGCCGATTATGAGCCGTTTTTCGGCTTCTTGGCGCATGTTTGATGAAAAGTATCGATAACCGCTGCGGCCATTGGTTTTGGCCTCATACATGGCGGTATCGGCGTTTTGTATCAGATTTTCGACCTCCGTCCCGTCCTGTGGATAGAGGCTGATCCCCACGCTGGTAGTGGCGAACACTTGATGGCCATCGAGTTCAAACGGCTGTTTGAAGGTATTGACAAGCTTATCGGCGACGACTTGAGCGTGCGCACCATTATGCAGCCCTTCGAGCATGACCAGAAATTCATCGCCACCCATTCTGGCAGCGGTATCCGAAGCGCGTAACACTGAACGTATGCGCGCTGCCGCCTGGAGTAGCAGCGCATCGCCAGCTGTGTGGCCGAGACTGTCGTTGATGTGTTTGAAATGATCCAAATCCATGTACAGCAGTGCAATCTGGCTTTGTTGGCGCTCTGCCCTGATGAAGCCTTGTTGTACACAGCTCAGCATATAGCGGCGATTGGGGAGTTGGGTCAATTGATCGTAATTGGCTTGATCACTGAGTTTTTGTTCATGCGCATTACGTTCGGTGATGTCCAGGGCCGTGACGACGATAATCGGAGGGACTTCCTGGCTAGATAAATGTAACCTCAGTTCTGCCGGATAACTGCTGCCATTGGCCCGCCTGAGCCGGCCCGAATAGAATATAAAATCCGTTTTATCTTGCCGCAAAGGGGCAATGAGTTGCTCGAAAGCGTCCTCATCGATGCCTTCGACCAGTTCCGGGAGACGTACATGGGACAGCGCCGTCGGGCTGTAACCTAAGCTGGAAAGTGCGCCGGAATTACCCTGTAGGCAGCGTAGTGAGCGGGCATTGACGATAAGAATTTCTGCGGAACTGTCGTTGAGCACCCGTCCAAGCCGATTGTCGAGGCGACTTTTCTCGGTTTTAAGTTCTGCCTGAAGCCGGTGATTACGAATTTGCATGCGCAGCGTTTTTTCCAGGATGTCATTATATTGCTGGCTAAAACGCAGCAAAGTCAGCATAAGGATCACGGTGAGTGCTGCGAAGGTGAGCGACTGTTCATTCCCGACCCAAATCAATTTGCCAACGAATGGCCCCAACACGAACACCACGTAAGTAGAGAACGCGGGCAAGTCAGGTAGCCGGGCCAATGCGCCTGCGGTCAGGCCTACAAGAAACAGCATGATCAGTAACTGCTGGCCGTCCATCGGGGTCGGCTCGATCAGCAGCAACAGGCTCCCCAACACCAGGGTGGTGGATGCCACTGCAGCGCGGAACAGATTGAGCCAGCGACGTGGATTTTTTAGTCCGGCGCGGGCGGCCTGCACATATCGCCGACTGAGTAGCAGGCGACCCAAGAGTGTGGCGCACAATGCGACATACCAGAGCACCAGCCAGACGAGATCAATTCTGCCCAGCAGCAAATACGCGAACAGCGCACCTACGCCGAGCAGGGTACCAACAGCACCTTGGGTGCCTTTGAAGAGCATGTCGACTTTTTCGGTCAGGAGCTGCTCGTCGAGATCAGTCGAACGGGCATCCTCGAGTTCTGAATGCCTTACTAACCCTAGCATTTTTCTTGTTCCTTGTTGTTGGGCAGCTTTCAATGAGCGCGAGCGATCCCTGTAAAGGAACACTCAGTGGTCCTTCAGGCTATCGGCAAGACATCTCAGGACTTTAACCCTAAAAACCTCAATTGGGCGCAAAAAAGACGCGTAAGATATTGGTGTGCCTGGTGAATCGGAAAAACTCGTGGTCACCTTATTGGTGATGAGAGGTTTTTCTGATTTGCCAGGTGCACCAAGAG
>JANTGD010000152.1 GCA_024763135.1 Thiotrichales bacterium
TCACCATAGGACCACTATGATTCATAAAAACAAAACCACATCTAACCCCTTGATGACTCACTGATACAGACAGTTTGGGCTTGGCGGTGTACTAGTATAGATCGTCGTAGTAACAGCATGGATCTCAATCAGACCAACCGCTTCAGCAAACTGGACACTTCACTTCATGTCTGCTTATCGGGATCATAGGCCAGACTGGGTGCAAGCCACCGCTCTACCTCTTCAAGTGGCATACCCTTACGTTTTGCGTAGTCCTGAACCTGGTCCTTATTAATGAGTCCCACTGCAAAATACTTGGCCTGTGGATGCGCGAAGTACAGACCACTCACCGCAGCTGTCGGTACCATCGCCTTGGATTCTGTCAACCAGATTCCGGTGTGAACCTCGGCATCGAGCGCCTCCCAGAGCAAATCCTTTTCGCTATGATCCGGAGCAGCCGGATATCCCATGGCAGGCCGGATCCCCTGATAGGCTTCGGCGATCAGTGCGGTATTGTCCAGAGACTCGTCGGCGGCATAGCCCCAGATTTCTTTGCGGACCTTGGCATGCAGCCATTCAGCCAAAGCTTCGGCCAGACGATCCGCCAGGGCTTTGAGCATCAGAGCAGAGTAGTCGTCGTGTTCGGCTTCGAATGCGGCAATTTTTTCGTCGATACCAATCCCTGCGGTACACGCAAACGCACCGATATAATCGGCCTTCCCAGTATGCTTGGGCGCAACAAAGTCCGCGAGACTTTCATTGTACCGGCCTGCAGGCTGCTTACCCTGTTTGCGTAAAAAATGAAAAACCGTCCGCAGCTCGCTACGAGCTTCATCGGTATACACTTCCACATCATCTCCCACCGAATTGGCAGGAAAGATGGCCACAACGGCTTTCGCCCGCAACCACTTTTCATGGATGATTTGATCCAGCATTGCTTGCGCATCGGCGTAGAGCTTACCTGCCTCTTCCCCCTTTTCAGGATCCTCAAGAATCTTGGGGAAACGGCCTTTGAGCTGCCAGGCATGAAAAAAGAATGTCCAATCAATGTAATCTCGCAGCGCCTCAAGTGGTACATCATCGAACACCTGAAACATGGTCCGCGGCACGGGTGGCTGGTAAGTTTCCCAGTCTATCGGAGTGGGGTTCTCTCTGGCTTGATCGATCGATAGCAAATGCTTGGCGTTGTTTTTATTCGCACGTCTCATGCGCACGTCTGCATACTCAGCACGCAGCGATTCCAACAAGGCAGGCTTTTGTTCGGCCGACAGCAACGTGGAAGCCACACCCACTGCGCGTGAGGCGTCGGCCACATACACCACGCCATTGGCATACTGCGGTTCGATCTTTACGGCAGTATGCGCCTTCGAAGTCGTTGCGCCACCGATCATCAGAGGTATTTGAAATCCTTGCCGTGTCATTTCTTTTGCAACATGCACCATCTCATCAAGCGATGGCGTGATTAACCCGGAAAGCCCGATAATATCCACTTCAGATTCACGTGCCGTTTGCAGAATTTTTTCCGCCGGCACCATGACCCCCAGATCGATCACTTCGTAGTTATTACACTGCAAGACAACGCCAACGATATTCTTGCCAATATCATGTACGTCCCCTTTTACCGTGGCCATCAAGATCTTACCCTCGCTCTTGGCAGCACATTCAGCCTTTTCCGCCTCCAGGTAGGGTTGCAGATAGGCCACCGCTTTTTTCATCACCCGCGCCGATTTAACGACCTGTGGTAAAAACATTTTGCCTTGCGCAAATAAATCACCGACGACATTCATACCATCCATTAGCGGGCCTTCAATCACATCCAATGGCCGGGTTGCGGCCTGACGCGCTTCTTCCGTATCGGCGTCGATGAATTCTGTAATCCCCTTGACCAACGCATGCTGAAGACGCTTGGTGACCGGCCATTCACGCCACTCGGGATGTTCCTCCTTTTTGGCCGATTCCCCCGACGCCACGTACTTAGGCGCCAACTCCACCAATCGCTCCCCTGCCTCCGGGTAGCGATTGAGCACAACATCTTCGACTGCATTGCGCAACTCCTCCGGCAAATCATCATAGACCGCAAGCTGACCGGCGTTGACAATCCCCATGTCCATCCCGGCCTTAATAGCGTGGTAAAGGAACACAGCATGGATCGCCTCTCGCACGGTATTGTTACCACGAAACGAGAAAGAGACGTTGGATACACCGCCTGAGACGAGCGCGTGGGGCAGCGTCTGTTTGATGGTTCGAGTCGCCTCGATAAAATCGACACCATAGTTGTTATGTTCTTCAATGCCGGTGGCGATGGCAAAGATATTGGGGTCGAAGATAATGTCTTCAGGAGGATACGTTTCTTCATCCACCAAGATACGATATGCTCGGGTGCAGATTTCGACTTTACGCGCTTGACTGTCGGCCTGACCCTGCTCGTCAAACGCCATCACCACAATCGCCGCGCCGTAACGACGACACAAACGCGCCTGCTCACGAAATTTCTGCTCGCCTTCTTTGAGCGAAATTGAATTAACTATGGGTTTGCCCTGAATACATTGCAGGCCTGCTTCGATGATCTCCCATTTCGATGAGTCGATCATAAATGGTACCCGTGCAATCTCGGGCTCTCCTGCGCAGAGGTTTAAAAATCGCACCATCGCCGCTTTGCCATCGAGCATCCCCTCATCCATATTGATGTCGATGATCTGCGCGCCGTTTTCCACTTGTAAGCGGCAGACATCCAGCGCTTCTTCATAGGCCTCATTCAAAATGAGCCGCTTGAACTTGGCCGAACCCGTCACATTAGCTCGTTCACCGACATTGACGAACAGAGAATCCTTATCGATATTCAAGGGTTCCAGTCCCGACAAGCGGCAGGCGACTGGCAACTCGGGCAATCGGCGCGGCGCCTTCCCCTCGATGGCCTCGGCAATAGCGCGGATGTGGGCAGGGGTGTTACCACAACAGCCTCCCACAATATTCAAAAAACCTGCATCAGCCCATTCTCCTATGTGCTCGGCCATATCCTCCGGACTGAGATCGTATTCGCCGAACTCATTGGGCAACCCGGCATTGGGGTAGGCAGAAACATATGTCTCCGAGACGCGAGATATCTCCTCCACGTATTGACGCAACAAATCAGGGCCCAGCGCGCAGTTCAAGCCGATCGCCAAAGGACTGGCATGACGCATACTGTTATAGAAGGCCTCCGTAGTTTGCCCGGACAAAGTTCTCCCAGACTGATCGGTGATCGTACCGGAAATGATCAGTGGTAGACGCTTGCCTGTCTCAGCAAAAACCTGTTCGCAGGCAAAAACGGCTGCCTTGGCATTGAGCGTATCGAAGATCGTCTCGATCAGTAGCAAATCCACCCCCCCCGCCATTAGCCCTCGCACGGCTTCTGCATAGGCGTCGGCCAACTCGTGAAAGGTAATGTTCCGAGCGCCAGGATCATTGACATCAGGCGAAATCGAAGCGGTGCGATTGGTCGGTCCCAATCCTCCCGCTACAAACCGGGGTCGCTCTGGCGTCGTATACCGATCCGCGGCTGCGCGAGCAATTTGGGCAGAGACTTCATTGAGCTCATAGGCCAACTCCTGCATATCGTAGTCGGCCATAGCGACCCGTGTGGCGCTAAAGGTATTGGTCTCGATAATATCGGAACCCGCCTCGAGATACTGTTCGTGGATCTGCGTAATCAAATCGGGGCGTGTAAGAGACAACAAATCATTGTTCCCCGCGACATCCAAATGCCAGTCCTTAAAGCGCTCACCGCGGAAATCCGCTTCGCTCAGATGAAAGGTTTGAATCATGGTGCCATAAGCACCATCGAGCAAAACAATCTTCTCTTTGAGGAGGGTTTTGAGGCGTTGTATAGCGGGTGTGTCGGTCATAGCAACAAAGGTCTGGGAATAAAGTGACGATTATACAAGGTCTCTTCGGGAAAAGGCCGCCAACTTGAAACCCCCTTCCTGCAAGGGACTAAAACGAGAGCCCCTGCACAAATTTCACCGACTTGGGATTCAAGTTCGTCCACTTGCCGTCGATAACCTTCCTTGAGCCTGCCCGTGTGTAGATTGTGGCTACCATCGGGTCGGTTCATCATAATAATAACAACGCTTGCAAGAGGTTTTTATGCTGATCGATACAGCTGAAGTTCTCGAGCAGCGCAAGTTATATAATCGAATGCCAGGAGTAAGTTTCGGTAACTTGTGCTTCGGTTTCATGCCGGCCTTCAAGGATTTCGATACCGGAGAAACACACCTATCACTCAACTCAGATGGCAGTGTAGCGCTCATCCATTCGTTGGATGGCCTGCCCCTGGACTGGATCACCGGCTGGGACAGTCATGGAAGAGCCACAGAACTGAAGGAAACTGTCGGCGCAGGATTTCTTCGAGGCGTAGAATTCTACACCTTGGCGGATCTTGAAGAGTTCGATTGTGATGATTAACCGATTTCTGGCGAAATTGGGATGGCCATGAAGCAATTCATGGCCATTTTTTATGCGCTTTCCTTTCCCATCACAACTTCACTCCCCAGCCAGTTGATCCCTAGAATCACACCGCTGGGTGCGCGCAAACTAAATTTTTTATTTCCCTTGCCGATGACATGCCCAAGACACTTGGTCGCGAGTGGATGCGGAACACTCGCGTTCCCCTGACATAAAAAACGACAGGAATTTTCAGGAGCAGCATAGTGGATTTGGCAACTCTTATAGGGATTATTGGCGCACTCGGCGTCATTATCAGCTCTATCGTACTGGGCGGTAGTGCGTCTACATTTCTTAATGTTCCCAGTATCATCGTCGTCGTCGGGGGTACCTTCGCCGTGACCCTCATGCAAATTTCCATCGGCCAGTTCATCGGCTCTTTCAAGGTCGCGATGAAAGCATTCCTGCATCCGACCAATGACCCGGAAAAACTCATTGAAGAAGCCGTTGAACTCGCTGGCGTTGCCCGTAAAGAAGGGATTCTGGCGCTGGAAGGGAAACCAATTTCACATCCCTTTCTACAGACTGGGGTACGCATGTGTATCGATGGGCACGCCGGAGAAATCGTGCAGAAAATGCTCACCAAAGATATCAACCTAGAAATCGAACGGCAAAAAACCGGCATTAAAATGTTTCAGTCTGTAGGCGATTCGGCACCGGCTATGGGAATGATCGGCACATTGATCGGCCTAGTGCAAATGCTCGCAAATATGGACGATCCAAAATCCATCGGTCCTGCCATGGCAGTTGCACTACTCACTACACTCTATGGCGCGGTGATAGCCAACGCAATCGCCTTACCCATTGCAGAAAAACTTAAAGCGCTCAGCGCCGATGAAAGATTGAATAAATTATTGATACTCGAATCGGTACAGGCAATCCAGGAAGGCACAAATCCGCGCGTGCTCAAGCAAATGCTAACCGCTTTCCTGCCAGAAGAAAAACGTAGCGAAGATAAGAAAAAGAAATAAACACAGGAGGCCGTCATCATGAATGACGATACTGCACCAGAAGAAGAATGTCCCGCGGGGCTTCCAGGATGGCTAGCTACCTTTGCCGATCTGATGTCACTGTTAATGTGCTTCTTTGTACTGCTACTATCATTTTCGGTTATGGACGCTGAGAAATACAAACAAGTGGCGGGGTCCATGAAAATGGCTTTTGGTGTGCAGGACCAGATTAAGGCAGAAGAGATTCCTAAAGGCACCAGTATCATTGCGCAGGAATACAGCCCCGGCCGTCCTGATCCAACACCAATTAAGATTATTCAACAGCAGACAATCGATACCGTCAAGGAGAATATTGAAACCATTGACCCGGTCACCGAAACCGTCGCCGAAGTTGTCGAAATGATGATCGAACAATTAGAAGAGGAAATAAAAGAGGGCCTGTTGGAGCTAGAAGTAGATGAGCACAATGTCATGGTGCGTATCAATGAAGAAGGTTCATTTCCATCCGGCAGCGCTCAATTAAATAGCACTTTTATTCCCGTACTGGATAAATTGGCAAAATTACTCAATAAAGCACCGGGTACAATCGTAGTCGCAGGGCATACCGATGACATCCCAATCTCCACCTACCGTTACCCATCCAACTGGGTATTGTCTGCTGATCGTGCGGCGCACGTGGTGCACTATCTGACCAGCCACGGAGTCAAGGACCATAGACGCTTGCAGATTCGAGCTTTTGCGGATGCACGTCCGTTGGCACCGAATAATACACGGGAAAACCGCGCCAAGAACCGACGCATTGAAATCAATATCAACACTGAGGGTGAAGGATCGATCAACTTGCTCGATAACAATGAACCAGACTCCGCGGAAGATGCGGGACTACAAACCTCAAGCGCGGTTCTACAAGCATCTGAAAATATTGAAGCAATCGCTCGACCGTAACAGTTTTTCGCAAACGGCTCGGCTGTTCATGCTTCGAGCGATATCGCGGCTAGGAGAAGTGAAAAGTCTAGCCACCCGATAACTTAAACTAGACGATGTACTAGCGGCTTATAACAAGAACAGACAAATACAAGAGACTCAGGTCATGACACACCCAACCAACAGGCGCGATTTCTTCCGGATTAACGACAATATCGGACTTACTATTAATCCATTGGAGGAAGATACCATTGATCTAGACTCGGTGTTCGAGAAGCGCCGAAAAGAATATGGTCTCGCCAATGAGTTTATTATCCAAAAAGAAAGACACCGCCCACTACTATTCAAAATACAGCAATCCGATCAGAATCTTGCAAAGTACATTGAGTTTCTGGAAGAAAACCTATTGTCACTGGCGATTATAAGCAACCGGCACATGACGGAGTTGCCAGACAAACCAGATCACGCAGTCAATCTGAGTGGCAGCGGGTTGCGTTTTTTGAGTGACAAAGAGTGGAGCTCTGAATGCTTTTTGCAATTAAGCATCACCCTATTCCCCAACCTGCTCACCGTGTATGCCATTGGCAAGGTCTTGCGTAAGGAAAAAACTGCCAGCGGTAAATGGTCGATTGCGTTACGTTTTACGCACATTCATCATGCCGATAAGGAAGCTTTGGTAAGACATGTGCATGCGCGCCAATTAGCATCATTCAGAAATATGGCTAGTAACGAAAATTCTTGATCCGGCAACGCTTTATCTGCCAAGTCTTTCCCAGACAATCCAATCCATAAAGCCACATACAGAGCGCCTTGTGGCTGAGTGCTCAGAAACCCGCTGAATGAGACTTGACAGCGATGGATTGTCTTCGTTCGCACGCATTCGATGGGATATCAGGCCTCGACACAAACCGCTGCATGAATGCAGCGCAATACGCTGTAGCTGTAGCGCCCCTCGAAGTGCTCAAAGACGGGCTTCAATTTACCCTCCTCACAGGCTTGCATTGTTTCTATCGTTGCGATGATTTGCGCAAGCTCATCGGTTGGCAATAAAACGACGCGTTCAAGGTCAATCAGCCCAAGCTTGATGGCTTGCGACAAATGATTGTAAATCGTGTCAAGCTTTAACGATCGCGCTGCCGCGATCTCTTCAGGCCGACTCCCCCCGCTCAACAATGCCAGTGTTTCGTTGACTGTGGCTCCAAGCCGTTCATCGACGTATTGGGGGAGTAAATGTGTCGTAAGAACGTCGAGAAAAGCAGGACCATAATGAGAGAGCTTTTGAGTCCCGACGCCCCCAATCTGAGACAGTTCTTCGAGCGTTTGAGGTTGTTGGCGAAGCATTTCTATGAGTGTGGCGTCATGAAAAATCATGTAAGGAGGAATGCCTTTTTCTTCGGCCAGCGCCTTACGCTTTTCTCTTAGCACCTCGAATAAGGGAATCTCGTAGCTTGCCAAATCCGTACGTTGCGCAGGGCTGCGCCGCTCTCGTTGCGTCGTGGACTTTTGCTGTGCGCGCATCTCCAATTTGACCTCGCCCCGTAGCAACGCCCTGCATTGCTCGGTCATCTGCAAAGTGCCATACCCGTCACTGTCCATCTGCAGGTAACCTGCTGCAATCAACTGGCGAAACAATGCGCGCCATTGGACCGCGTTTAAGTGCTTGCCAATGCCCCAAGTCGTCAAACGGTCGTGTGCATT
>JANTGD010000153.1 GCA_024763135.1 Thiotrichales bacterium
CATCACCAATAAGGTGACCACGAGTTTTTCCGATTCACCATGCACACCAATATCTTACGCGTCTTTTTTGCGCCCAACTGAGGTTTTTAGGTTAAAAAATGGTCAATGACACTTGTAAACTTACGTTTTTCGTCCTGATCTGGTGTATTTCAGGCGCTAGCTGAGTCGCTACATCCTATGTTGATTTTGTTGTAGCTACACAGCACACTTGCCTGTTAGCCGATGTCTGTGTGATTTTCGGGCTCGTTTGGTTACATACCGTGTGTCTTTGTTGTGCCTTCACTGTACCTGAAAATGCCTTGATCTCGGCTAAACCCAGGTACGCTACGCAGTGACATTTGTCTATAGGACTTGACAGATGGATTCTGCCTGCTACCTTATGAGGGAGATTTAGACCCAATCTAAATCGAAGTCAGTTTCTATAAATCCTACGATCAAGAGGAATGTATACGATGGAATTGAAAGGCAGCAAAACTGAAGAATGTCTGAAAGAGGCTTTCGCGGGTGAATCTCAGGCTAACCGCCGTTATCTCTACTTCGCCGCCAAGGCCGATGTAGAAGGTTACAACGATGTTTCCGCGGTATTCCGTTCCACGGCTGAAGGCGAAACCGGCCACGCGCACGGTCACCTGGAGTATCTTGAAGCTTCTGGCGATCCTGCCACCGGTCTGCCCATTGGCTCTACTGCGGACAATCTGAAAGCTGCAATTGCGGGCGAGACGCATGAGTATACCGATATGTATCCCGGTATGGCGAAGACCGCGCGTGAAGAAGGGTTCGATGAAATTGCCGATTGGTTCGAGACGCTGGCTAAAGCCGAGCGTTCTCACGCCAATCGTTTCCAGAAAGCTCTGGACTCTCTCGACGCCTGATACTCTTTTTCAGGTGCTCAATGGTGGAGCGATGTGCTATGCGCGCTCCACCGTTCTTTTACTAAGATTCAGGTTGGGTTGCGCGAGTTTCAGCGATCGCGACACAACACATCACCATTCCTACAACGCACTGATTGCGCAATAGTGACGCACTAATTTGCAGAGGATCCAGCTATGGCCGAGACGCGAGAAGGTATCAGAGAGGGTAGCCTCGAGGCGCCTACGAGACATCCTATCGATTGGAAAAATCCCGATTTCTACAATGAGACATCGCTGTTCAAAGAGTTGGAGCGGGTCTTTGATATTTGCCACGGGTGCCGGCGCTGCGTCAGCTTGTGTAACTCGTTTCCTACCTTGTTCGATCTTGTCGATGAGTCTGAAACCATGGAGGTCGATGGCGTTGCAAAGGAAGATTACTGGCAGGTAGTCGATCACTGTTACCTATGTGATCTTTGCTATCTCACCAAATGCCCCTATGTACCGCCGCACGAGTGGAATGTCGATTATCCTCATCTGATGCTGCGGGCCAAGGCGGTGAAGCACAAGCAGGGCAGGGACAAGCTGCGGGACAAATTGCTGACCTCGACTGACCTGGTCGGCACTCTAGCGGGTATTCCCGTTGTCTCGACGCTGGTCAATGCTGCGAATAAGACGCCGATGCTACGCAAACAAATGGACAAGTTCATGGGGATCGACGCCGATGCGGTTTTACCCGAGTTTCACAGCGACAAAGCACGCAAGCGGCTAAAGGGCCATCGCTCCAGCCACAGCGCGCAAGCAGCGGGTCGTACGCGTGGCCAAGTGGCTGTATTTATCACCTGTTACGGGAATAATAATCAACCCGATATTGTAGAAGATCTCGTAACGGTTTTTGAACACAATCAGATCCCCGTATCTTTGCTGCGCAAGGAGCAGTGCTGTGGCATGCCGAAGCTGGAGCTGGGTGATCTGGAAGCGGTCGAGCAGGCGAAAAACGCGAATATTCCAGTCATGCTCGAAGCGATTGAAGCAGGCTGGGATATTGTTGCGCCGGTGCCTTCCTGTGTATTGATGTTCAAACAGGAGTTACCGCTGATGTTTCCCGAGGATGCCGCCGTGGCCAAGGTCGCAGCGCATATATTCGATCCTTTTGAATACCTCATGCTGCGTGACAAGGAAGGCCTGATGAATACTGACTTTAAGCAGGCATTGGGCAAAATCAGCTACCACGCAGCTTGTCATCTGCGGGTACAGCGTATTGGCCTGAAAACCCGAGATCTGCTTAAGAAGATTCCCGATACCCAGGTCGATGTGATTGAACGATGTTCCGGACATGATGGCACCTATGCCGTCAAATCCGAATTTCACGACATTTCCATGAAAATCTGCCGGCCAGTCTACAATAAGGTGAAGAAGGATGCGCCGGATCACTATGCCAGTGACTGTCCGATGGCGGGCGCACAAATTGCTCATGGTGTGGCTGATGGCAGCCAGGCAGAGCACCCACTGACGTTGTTGGCTAAGGCCTACGGACTGTCTTGAATAAACGGAGGAATGCCTTATGGCGAAAAAACTGAGCCGTGCTGATCTGCTTTCGCTGGAAGCCTACGCCGAGCAACGTCCAGCCTTCAAAGACCGGGTGCGCGAACACAAGAAAAAGCGCGTGGTCGCGGTGGGGCCACATGCAACATTGCATTTTGAAGATCGTTTGATCATGCAGTACCAGATTCAAGAGATGCTGCGGATTGAAAAAATCTTTGAGGCCGAGGGCATTCAGGAGGAGTTGGATGCTTATAATCCCCTCATCCCCGATGGCAGCAACTGGAAAGCCACACAGATGATTGAGTTTTCGGATCCCGCAGAGCGCGCCGAGCAATTGGCACGCCTGGTGGGTATCGATCGTCAAACCTGGGTGCAGGTGGGCGATGCGCCCAAGGTGTATGCGATTTCCGATGAAGATCTGGATCGGGAAAGTGAGGAAAAAACCTCCAGCGTGCATTTCTTACGTTTCGAGCTTACACCTGAAATGGTCTCGGCAGCCAAGCAAGGTGCGCCCATTCGTGCTGGGATAGACCACGAACACTATACGGCTGAGGTGGAATTCTCTCCGGAAACGCGCGATAGTCTGGTCTCTGATTTGGATTGAGCCATGACTTTCGATGAGCTATCTCGCCCGGATTGCCGCCTGTAACCAATACGATCTCAGCCATTTTCTGCCGCTGAACATCGGCACCCAGCGCTACGGTTGGATTAAGCCGAAAACGGCAGATCTGCTGCTGGAATTTCCGCAGTGTTTTATTGCTCAGGGCAATGGCATTGCGCTTCACCCGCAGCTACAGGACTATGCATCCCGAACTCGCGCCGTCGATGCTGTGGTGCATGCGCTTGCAGCGCGCGGCGTGATCACAGGTTGGCGCAATGAACGCTATCCTGTCACGCTCGATTTAGCTGCCCACGCAGTGATGGAAATAGAGCGTGCTGCAGTGCCGCTGCTGGGATTGCGGGCCTTTGGGGTACACATCAATGGGTTGGTGGAACGCAAGGATGGCCTGTTTCTTTGGGTCGCCCGCCGCGCCGCTGACAAACCCACGTTTCCGGGCATGCTCGACCATATTGCGGCTGGCGGACAGCCTGTTGGACTCTCCTTGCGCGAGAATGTGACTAAAGAATGCGCTGAAGAAGCGGGTATTCCTGAAGCAATGGCGGCGCAGGCACAATTGATTCGCAGTGTGCGGTATTGCGTTGAAACGCCAAACACGCTCAAGCCCGACACCATTTACATCTATGATCTATGGCTACCTGAGGATTTTGTTCCACGAAACACGGATGGAGAAGTGGCAGATTTCGAACTTTGGCCGCTTGACCGGGTTGCCCGGGAGGTTGCCCAGACGACCCATTTCAAACCCAATTGCAATTTGGTCATTATCGATTTGCTGCTACGCCAAGATCGTTTGCCCGTCGATGCGCAGACCCGGCAGGAGATCCAGGCAGCCCTGGATCATCCGCTACCGTGATCGGCAGGCACTGGTGGCATACGGGAGCTTTGCAATATGACCATAAAGCCCCGGTAAGAAAAAACTGCGAGGGAGGCGTCCCTGCCTCATTCGCCGAAGCGAAAACTCTGATTCCCTGAGTTCGCAGACAGGGAATCTAAATGAATTTAGAAGTTCTCTAAATCAATTCAGGAATAAATGGGCTGTTCAACCGATCGGCGAACCAAGCGGTTATCCCATGGCGATAAATGGTAGCAACGTGCTGCGATGCGTCCGCACTTGGACAAACATTTTTCGATGATTTTCAAGCGGTTTAATCCAGTGTATCGATCTTCTGTTTAAAATAACATTCCGCCGTTGACGATGGATTGTCTCCATAAACCCCACAAGCTATTCATCGGCATAATAACTGACGACCCTATCCGACCCTGAACCTACCCGACTGCAGGTGATTTAATGAAGGAAGCCACACCTAAAACCATTTATCTCAAGGATTACACCCCACCACCGTATTGGATCGATACTGCTGAACTGCACTTTGATTTATGCGAGGGCATCACGCGCGTGCGCGCGAAGCTGAATCTGCGGCGGAATAGGGATACCGAGCGGGTGACCGCTTTGCGGCTCGATGGCGAAGGGCTCGAGCTGTGCTCGATCAGTATCGATGCTGAGCCTTTGCCTGCATCCCGTTACGAGGTGTTTGACGATGGGTTGTTATTGCACGATGTTGCTGATCAGTTCCAGCTTGAAACTGTTGTGGCAATTCATCCTGAACAGAACACTGCATTGGAGGGGTTGTATCAATCCGCGGGCAATTACTGCACCCAATGTGAGGCCGAAGGTTTTCGTAAGATCACGTATTTTCTCGATCGGCCGGATGTCATGGCGATCTTTACCACCACGATCGAAGCCGATGCGCAACGCTATCCGCAGCTATTGTCCAATGGCAACGATACCGCGCGTGGACAGTTGGAGAATGGGCGACACTGGGTACGTTGGGAAGATCCTTTCAAAAAGCCCAGCTATCTGTTTGCCCTCGTGGCCGGTGATTTTGCCGTCAATGAGGATGCGTTCACGACGCAGTCGGGCCGTTCGGTCGCGCTGCGGATTTTTACCGAACACCATAATGCGGATAAAACCGAACATGCAATGCGTTCTTTGAAACGAGCGATGGCGTGGGACGAACAGACCTTTGGGCTGGAATACGATCTGGATATCTACATGATCGTAGCGGTCGATGACTTCAATATGGGCGCAATGGAAAACAAGGGTTTGAATGTCTTCAACTCCAAATTTGTGCTGGCCCGGCCGGATACTGCCACAGATGCCGACTATGTGAATATTGAGGCCGTCATCGCTCACGAATACTTTCACAACTGGACCGGTAACCGCGTTACCTGCCGGGACTGGTTTCAACTTTCGCTAAAAGAAGGTTTGACGGTTTACCGAGACCAGGAATTCACGGCCGACATGACGTCTGCTGCGGTAAAGCGTATTGATGATGTGCGTGCCTTGCGCACCTACCAGTTTGCCGAGGATGCGAGCCCCATGGCACATCCCATCCGCCCTGCGTCTTATATGGAGATC
Organism: Thiotrichales bacterium; assembly: GCA_024763135.1. Classification (GTDB taxonomy): domain Bacteria; phylum Pseudomonadota; class Gammaproteobacteria; order UWMA-0217; family UWMA-0217; genus JANTGD01. The sequence continues at coordinate 5,432 of JANTGD010000153.1, forward strand.
AATAACTTCTATACCCTGACCGTATACGAAAAGGGTGCTGAGGTGGTGCGTATGTATGCCACCTTGCTGGGTAAGGCCGGCTTTCGAAAGGGCATGGATCTCTATTTTCAGCGCCACGACGGTCAGGCGGTGACCACCGATGATTTTCGGCAAGCCATGGCCGACGCCAATGGTGTCAATCTGGATCAGTTCCAGCTTTGGTACGAACAGGCGGGCACGCCGGAGGTCAGCGCGGAGGCTGCCTGGGATGCCGCCGAAGGCAGCTGGCGGCTCGATCTGCGTCAATCCTGCCCGCCTACGCCCGAGCGTGAACATAAACAGCCCTTTTTGATCCCAGTGGTGATGGGGCTCTTGGATGCAAAGGGGAATGAACTACCCCTCCGTCCCTGCGAGCAGGCAGCGTTGCATGAACAAACCTTGTTACTGACCGAGGCGCATGAGCAGGTGACCTTTACAGGATTGGGAGAAAAACCAGTACCGTCCTTTCTGCGCGGATTTTCTGCACCGGTAAAGTTCAGCTATGACTACAGCGATGCGGAACTCGTGTTTCTATCACGCCACGATGGAGATGCTTTCAATCGATGGGATGCAGTCCAGACCTTGTTCCTGCGGCAGATACTCGGACGCATTGAGTGCCTGCAGCATGATTTACCGCCTGCGAGTTTCACACATGCCTTGGACGCGGTGGGCGGATTGCTGGCGGATCGCGAGGCCGACCCGGCGCTGTTGGCCGAAGCGCTGCTATTACCCGCAGAGGGTTACATTGGCGAGTCCATGGCGGTGATCGACGTGGATGCGATTCATAGCGTGCGCGAAGCCTTGCGGCGGGAGATCGCCGAGCGTTATGCAGCGCAGTGGCAGGAGCGGTTTGCGCAACATCAGACCCCAGGCGCCTATCAGATCGATCCGCAAAGCATGGGTCATCGCCGGCTGAAAAATCTTGCGCTGGGCTATCTGCTGGCCGAGGGTTCCGAGGCCGGACGCGCACTGGCACTGAACCAATATCAGCAGGCGAGTAATATGACCGACGCCATTGCGGCGGTGCAATTGCTCGCAAACCAGGATTGTCCACAGCGTGAGCAAGTGCTCCACGAATTCTACACACGCTGGCAGGACGATCCGCTGGTCTTGGATAAATGGTTCAGTGCACAAGCGATGTCCACGTTGCCCGATACGCTTGAGCGCGTGCAAGCGTTATTGGCGCATCCAAAGTTCAATATTCGGACACCCAATCGGGTGCGCGCTTTGATCGGCGCCTTTTTACAGGGTAATCCGCTGCGGTTTCATGCATTGAACGGGGCAGGGTATGACTTTGCGGCTGAGCAGATTTTGCGTCTGGATGCGATCAATCCGCAGGTAGCAGCCAGGTTGTGTAAAGTGTTTACGCGCTGGCGACGCTATGATTCTGCCCGGCAGACCCTCATGCGGGCCGCATTGGAGCGTATTGCGGCGCAGCCTGGGCTGTCTGCGGATGTATTCGAGATCGTCAGCAACAGCCTCAAGTAGCTTACGCCGACGGGCTGTGTGACGGGTCAATGAACATCCCCGGAATGCAACGGTGAACGGTCACAATTTTACAGTTGCAGGAATCCCGTCCGGCTGAAATCAGAGTTGTTTAACAGTCTAAGGGGCATTCACGAGCCACTATTTATCCTACGGCAAGTCAGATGAAACGGCTTTTCAAGGGACGGATAGATGATCAAAAGACTGTTAGTGACGATTGGCCTGATGCTGATCTCTCAAATACTGCCTGCACAGGAATGCGGCACACCCCCGTTCGGAGTTTTGGATTCGGTGCTGAGATTGGGGAACGATATGATTGAGGGCAGCGGCGTGGTGGTGAGGCCAAATCGGGTTGTGACTGCGGCGCACGTGCTCGAAGAAGTACCCGATCCGGTGGTTTCGATCAATGGGACCGAGTATCCCGCAGAAGTGCTGTACACCGACCCTGTGCACGATGTGGCGTTACTCGATGTTTACACCGGCAACTTACGCCCCATACCCATTATGCAGCGTGATTTGGAGGTCGACGACGAAGTCTGGGCTGTGGGCTTTCCATTGGGTGGGCATCAGGCGGCCAATATGGGGCAATATGAAGGGCAGATGTACAACGGCGATCTGCAGACTACGGCGTCGGTAGACCACGGCCAGTCAGGCGGGGCATTGATATCTTGTACCGACGGGGGCTTTGTACTCGCAGGCGTTATCAAAGGTTTTGGCGCCATCGACGCAGGTGACCGCTATATTCGTCTGGATGACTTTTCCGTGGCTGTTCCAACGCCGATTTTACGCAGCGTCGTGTACATGGCAGCGACGCAAACAGCGTTTTACTATCGAGAGGATTATTGAGCCGTCTGGATTGTCTTAGTCACTCAAGTTTCGGAGTACGTTGCGCTATCTCCCCAGAGGGTGTCGTAAAAGTCCGTCCAGGACTTGGCGTGACGCGGAAAGGAAAATGTGTGATTTTTCCTTTCCTCACAGCCTGTCGAAAGTAAGCGCCCAGGAATCAGCACCTATCGTTTGGCAACCACCTGTCGCAGAGTATCTCCTGTCACATCGCAAGACAGGAGAATCCCATGGAGCAAACA
>JANTGD010000154.1 GCA_024763135.1 Thiotrichales bacterium
GGCAAAATCTGGAGAAAAAGCACAGTTTACACGCAGTAAATGAGCATTTTGAGCCACAATTAACGCTGGATCGTGCCAGCTGAGAGTTTTTCAACAATCTGTTAAGCAATGACTTGGGCAACGATCGTTAGTATGTATACCCCCTCACTGAGCGGCAAGGCTGTTTTGCCTTGCAACAAAACAACCAGGCCGAGCAGTGTGAGTGTATTCACCCGTTGTGGTTACGCCAGTAGCGCGGCATGCGCAGCTGCCAGCCGGGCAACGGGTACTCTGGGGGCGGAGCAGGAGACGTAGTTCAGACCAATGTGATGGCAGAGCTTGATCGACGTGGGGTGACCGCCATGCTCACCGCAGATGCCGACGCTGAGATCTGGGTTGACTTCGCGCCCCCACTGCACAGCCAGCTCCATTAGTTTGCCCACGCCTTCGGCATCGAGCACCTCGAAAGGGTTGTCCCGCAGGATGCCGGTGCGGTTGTACATGGGGAGAAACTTGTTTTCCGCATCTTCACGTGAAAATGAAAATGTTGCCTGGGTCAAGTCGTTGGTGCCGAAAGAAAAGAATTCTGCCTTTTCCGCCAGCGCCCCGGCGCGCATGCAAGCCCGAACGACCTCGATCATGGTGCCGAAGCGGGTACGGAGCTTTTGTCCTGTATTGGCCTCAACGGTGGCGCGAATTTCATCGACCATGGCCCTGACTCTGACGAGTTCTTGTGGTGTGCTGACTTGTGGCACCATGATTTGGGCATGTACTTCCATGCCTTTAGCGAGGCATTCTGCTTCTGCCTCCATTATGGCGCGAATCTGCATGCCGTAGATCTCAGGGAAAGTCAGCCCCAAACGCACACCACGATGTCCGAGCATGGGGTTGGTTTCCGACAGAGACCGGACTTTTCGCAACATGGTTTCTTTTTTCTCGATCGCCTGTTCGACCAGATCTGCATTGACCATATTGCGCATGGAATCTGCTTCGCGGCGCGCCAGTTCGGGCTCTTGCAGCAGCATCATGCTGCCGGCCAATACGGACATGCCCTGAACCGAATTCCGCAGGTGGTAGAGTTTTTCCAGATCATCCAGGAGTTGCGATTCACTGGGTAGAAACTCGTGTATGGGCGGATCGAGCAGGCGGATGGTCACAGGGCGCGGTGACATGACTTCAAAGATGACTTTGAAGTCGGAGCGCTGCATGGGGAGCAGCTTATCCAATGCAGCCTGGCGCTGTGCCTGGTCTTCGGCAACGATCATTTCGATCACTACTGGCAGGCGTTCGACATCGTTGAACATGCGTTCGGTGCGGCACAGTCCAATGCCCATAGCACCATATTTCAATGCACGCGCGGCATCGGGGCCAGTATCTGCATTGGCCATGACCTTGAGCTTGGCGGCATCATCGGCCCATTGCAGCAGACGGCTCAGTTCAGGACTGAAATCGGCTTCGACCATCGGTACGGCACCGAGGTAGACATTACCGCTGCTGCCATCGATGGTGATCATATCTCCCTCGTGGATGACACTGTCGCCCATAATGGCCTCGCGACGCTGCACATCGACATGGATGCCTTCGGCGCCGGCTACGCAGGGCTTGCCCATGCCCCGCGCGACCACGGCGGCATGCGAGGTTTTACCCCCGCGGCTGGTAAGAATGCCTTGAGAAGCGAAGAAACCATGAATATCTTCAGGCTTGGTTTCTTCACGGACTAAGATGACGTTCAGTCCCTGATCGCGACCCATTTGTTCGGCGCGGTCCGCATCAAAGACCGCCAAACCGCTGGCAGCGCCAGGTGATGCGGGAAGCCCCTGTGCGACAGGATGGGCACGCGCGCTGGGGTCGAGGCGCGGATAGAGCATCTGCTCCAGGTGTTCCGGGTCTATGCGTAACAGGGCTTGACGCCTGTCGATTAGGCCTTCGTGCACCATTTCTACTGAGCTGCGCACCATGGCGGGGGCGTTCATTTTGCCATTGCGGGTCTGCAGGCAATACAGCGTACCGCGTTCAATGGTGAATTCGAAGTCTTGCACTTCGTGATAGTGCGATTCGAGTTTTTGACGGAGTTCCTCGAGTTGAACTGCTTGTTCCGGCATCTCATCGGCCAGCGCGGAAATTGGTTTGGGAGTGCGAATCCCGGCGACCACATCCTCTCCCTGGGCATTGACGAGGTACTCGCCAAACAGTTGGTTTTCACCTGTCCCTGGATTCCGCGTAAACGCAACCCCTGTTGCAGAATCGTTTCCCCGGTTACCGAAAACCATGGTGCATACATTAACGGCGGTGCCATTGGCCATGTCTGGGGTAATGTGGAATTCCCGGCGGTAGTCAACTGCGCGTTTTCCCATCCATGAGCCGAATACGGCCTGGATAGCGATTTCCAGTTGTTCGTAGGGATCTTCGGGAAATGGCCGCCCGGTATGTTCCTCAAAAACCCGCAGAAAGCGCTCGCTGATCTCTTTGAGATCCTGTGCCGAGAGGCCCACGTCTTCGCGCACATGGGCCCGTTGTTTGACTTCTTCGAACTCGGCATCGAACAGCTCGTCAGGCACATTCATGGCCACCTTACCAAATAATTGGATAAACCGGCGATAGGCATCGTAACCAAAGCGTGGATCACCGGTTTGCGCAATCTCGCCTTCCAGCGTCTTGGCATTGAGGCCCAGATTGAGAATCGTGTCCATCATGCCCGGCATGGACATCGCAGAGCCGGAGCGGACCGAAACAAGCAGAGGATTGTCCGGATTGCCGAAACCCTTACCGGTTTTGGCTTCCACCTGCGCCATCTGCGCATGTACTTCGTCCATTAGGCCTTCCGGGAGTTTATTCCCGTCCAGGTATTCGAGGCAGGCTTCGGTAGTGATGACAAACCCAGGCGGCACGTTCAGGCCAAACTGGGTCATTTCACAGAGATTGGCACCTTTGCCCCCGAGTAGTTGTTTATTTTTTCCATCTCCTTCTTCGAATGAGTAAACATATTTTTTTTGGCTCATGGCTCGCTGTTCCTTTCTTGAAAAACTATTGCAAATTAAGACGGTAATCCGCTGTGTAGGCTAAGACAATCCCTAGTCAAGGCTTATTCAGCGGGTCGCGGGTGCGCAATTAGCAGGCGCGCGCGCAAGCATCGCTGAGCGCTATCAGGGTGGTGCGGCACCGAGGATGGGTGTCCAAAGACCCAGACCCGGAGAGCGCCCCGGGTGTTACGGCTCGGTATTGCGTTTCCTGGCAAGGGCTGGGAGGCCATTACCAAAAGACGCGCCTTGATCTGTAGCGCCCTGAATGCGGCTTTGCTATGGATTGTCTTCAGTGGGAAAGGGGCCAACGGGGTGGTCGCTCGTCAGCACCAGTCAATGCTAAAAGAATAGAGTAGGGCGGAGTGGTTTTTATTGTCCTGTATCAACTCTGTGGAGGTTTCTGCGGGCGTGTTGAAATCAGGGGTTATGCGCCGCGCAAATATTGCTGCCATGCCTCGAAAAGCGCGGGGGTAACGGCACCGCAGGCAGAACGTGGTGTGAGTTCGGGCGTGAAGATCGACTCACCTTCCAAAGTGCTGGATGCTCCGCCGGTTTGGGAAAAGATGAACTGGCCGGCAGCGTAATCCCAGATATTTTGTTTGCCGTGCAAATAGATATGGCAGCGACCTGCAGCCAGCCAACACCAATCCAGCGCCACGGAGCCGAAACTCCGCTGTGAGGCGTAGGGAATGTCGACGACCAGTCGTGTAGCGAGCGTGGCCGGCAGGCGTTTGAAATCGATTAAGGCAATCGTTTTTTTCAGCGGCAGCGTGATTTGAGCGGACTCCAGGGCTGCACCATTGAGCGTCGCAGTGGTGTTATCCCAAGCCTCAAAACATTCATTGCGACTGGGGTCGTACACCAGCCCATAGCGCACCGCACCGCGCTCGATCAGCGCTAAAGAAACCGAAAAATACGGGATACCGGCCGCAAAGTTGCTGGTACCGTCCAGTGGATCGAGACACCAAATCGGCTCCCCGGAGCTGATGAGTGCTTGTTGCTGCGCTGGCGTCATTTCTTCACCCAGTAGCGCGATGTCAGGCGTCAGTGTTTGCAGGGTGGTTATGATGCGTTGTTGGGTCGCGAGGTCGGCCTCGGTAATAATGCTGCCATCGGCTTTTTCCGCTCGGTCGACCTTGGCGAAGCGTGGGAGTAGTTCCGCTTGGGCGATTGCTACAACCGCGTCTTTTATGGCAGTGAAGGGTAGATTCATGCGGTGGGCTCCTTGCGAACGAAGATGCCGCCCAGCTCATCCAGGGGTTGCAACTTCAGTTGTTGGATATCGGCGTAGATGGTTTGCAGCTCATCGAGGTAGTGCCGGCGTTCTTGCTGTAACTGCCGCCAGCGGGTCTGGTACTCGGCTTGCAGCTCGACCATGGCCTGTTGTATGCCTTTTTCCAAACCACTGCGCATTGCTGATGCCAGAGAAGGTTTCACCTTCATGCGGAGTAGCCAGGGTAACAGCCAGGCGAGCAACACCAAAAGCCCCGCGTTGATGACAAAATTGAACCCCAGAAATTCAGCCTGGCCGTGGGTACCTTGGTAGAAGCGTTGTAGTACATGGGTAATGGCCCAAAGTATTGCGGCCACCGGCAATCCCCAGCTCAACCACCCCAGCCAGCGATAGGCGCTACGTTGCAGGTGGGTGCCAGGATTGGCAAGCGCCGCATTAACGTGATCCTCGAGCGCACGGCGGACGATGCTGCGTTCCTTGGCGATAATCTGCTCCAGAGATTGTTCGACAGGGGGATACGGCAGCTGGGCTGTTTGCAGCTCGTTGACCAGTTGCTCATTGAGCGCGGTGACACGTGTTTCGGCGCGTTCGTCCCACAGGCGTTCCACAATGTGCTGATTGTCCAGCGCAGGGGGCAGCGCGGTCGTGTGATTGGCGTCGTGGTCTTTGCCGATCAGCCGCTGTAACCAGACGCGTTGCCCCCCCATCCGGGGCGGGGTAAAACTTTGGCTCAGGGCTGCGAGACTGGTGTTCATTTGATTGCTAATGTCAGAAATTCTACGCCGTACCAACTCATCCCAGCGGGACTGCATCTTTTGCCACTGCGCATCACTGCCGAGACGTTCGATGAACTGCTCGGCGCTTTTATAAAGATCGTCGATGCGCGCTTCTACACCCAAGCGTTGCAAAATATCCAGCCCGTATTTCTCGATCGCTTGATTGATGGTTTGCTCAAGTTGGGGGAAGTCATCCTCGATGGGAGGTTCCACACAGCTGGTGCGCAGGACAATGGGGTCAATAAAACCCTCGTCCCTGAGTCGCTGCCGAAAGTCTTCCAATTGCTCGGGCCGGCCTTCGTCCCAATGGTTGATGACAAACAACCAAGCGTGGCGGTGGGCGCGTTGTTGAAGAAAGCGCCAGCCGATGTCGTCGTAGTACCGATCCGGACTGACCACATAGATCACCCAGTCGACGTAGGGCAGCCAGGCCTGCACGATTTCCTGGTTGTGTGTTGCGGTGGAGTCGATATCCGGCATATCCAGCCAGGCAACCAGGCGACGGCTGCCCTGATCGTGGTAGGCGATGCGCGTCTCCTGGGTGGGCAGCTCTTCTGGCAGCATGTCGAGCTGAAAATCCTTGTGTAGGTAGAGCGTGACTTCGTGTGAGGTGGGTCGCTCCACACCGGTTTTGGCTACTTGCTCGCCTGCCAGTCGATTGAGGAGAGAGCTTTTACCCACGCCGGTACCGCCGAACAAGGCAACAATCAGAGGGCGGTGATTTTGTTTGCGAAACAGCAGGTCTACCTGCTGACGTTCGATATGTTCGAGTGGAATCAGATCGCTGGCGTTCAACCAGCCTTGTTGTTCCGCCTTGCGGGCCCATGCAAGGAGACGCTCGTACTGTGTTTGAAACCCCATACTCAAGCAAGCCTCCCGAGTGCATCTTCTGCTTTTTCCAGGGAGTTGGAGGAAATTCCAAATAGTGTCTGGCGGTTCATTTGTTCGGGTAGGCGTAACAGACGAGCTTGCATGGGTTGAATGACATGGGTCTGTACCGATTCAAGTTGGGCTTTTTTCAGTTCCGCCTCTACCTGCGTCATATAGCGCCCGACGGCGCCTTCGGTCAACATGGAGGTAAAGCTGAGCATTGCAGGGGTGAGTATCAGATCGTTGACCCCAATGCCCCCGGTTTTTAAGGCGAGCACGACGGCAGCGGCATCTGCGGTGACCCGCGCGGCCCTCAGGCTATTGAGGGTGGCGGGATGTTTTTGCAAATGGGCGAACAGTTTGTCGGCCGCCAGTTGAATCTGTGGGGCAAAAGCGCGTTGATGGGATTCAATGGACTGTATGAGTAAGTGTTCGAGTTCCGGGCGCTGCTCCTGAAGCGTGCTCCAGAGTTGTTGCCACCAGCCCTGATGATGTTGGTCTCCCACTGCATGATCGCCACTTTCGCGCAGCAAGTGAGTCAGCCCTGCGGCAATCACCGTTTGCAGGGTTTCGGTTTCATGATCTTTGGGTTGGAACTTTCCGTTTTTGTCCGGTTGTTTTTTAATAAAATTACGATAGAGGGTACGCGCAGGCCAAGTCAGCGTATTGCGGATACGCGCCAGTGAGGTGGCGATACCCGGTAGTTCCAGCAGTTCTAACAGGCGCACGATGGCTTGTTGCATCGTATCCCCGTAATCGGGGTTACGCAGATAGTCCCGTTCATACTGTCCTCGAGCGTTTTCCAGGGTTTCGCTGACCATACGGGTCCAAATATCTCGAGCCTGGAGCTCTAGGCGTACCGGTCCAGTCCATTCGAGCCAGTGGCGTTGTAGAAAGCGTTTTATGAGTTGCGCTGATACCGGTTCCTTGGGCTGTTCGAGATTGTCGCGCAGCCGTTCGCTCAGCAATGGGGCGGCTTCCGTTTGCTGCAAGGTCTTAAAACTAGCTTGCTCCAGATACGGCAGACTGAGAATCCCCGATTGCGCAATCCCTTCCTGCGCAAATTTATTGGTGACAGCAACTTCCAGCGCGGCCTCTGTCTGCGCAGGTGCTTTATTTACAATGACCAGCAGCGGACGGGGGACTTCCGCGAGCAGGCGCAGCGTTTCCCACACCGATTGATCGGCATATTTCTCCTTACTCACTACCAGTACAATCGTATCGGCAATTGCACAGACTTTGGGTACGGCAAAGCGGTAGTTACGTGAACTGACAGAATCAAAATCCGGTGTATCCCAAAAAATGGCCGGCCGATACGCAGGTTGCGCGTCAGCGGGCAGCTCGACCAACGCAAACGCTTTGAGTTCATCGGCGGACAGGGCGTTGGGCGGTGTAGGCGTAAGACCCGCCAGCAAACTGGTAACAGTGGCTTTGAGGTCGGCGTCGAGTGTCTCAGTGGAGAATCCCTGTGGATGGCGGGTAAATCCAGCCAAGGCGCTTGATTCGGCCACAGCTGCCCCCGTCAATAGATTGGTGAGCGTACTTTTACCCGCCTGCGTCGGACCAATGATTACGATTTGTTTGGGGAACTCGGAGAGCGTGGGGTCTAGCAGCTGGCGCAACAACAGGGCTTCGGCGTAAACCAAAGACACCGTTTCGTGACTGTCTTCGTCAAGATGGCGCTGCCGTTCCAACAGTTCCGAGATAAACGTGTAAAGAGTCTCTAGTGGCGACATTTCCATGATCAAACATTAACAGGAATCGGGTTGGTGCTGCGAATTTCATGATACCTCATGCGCGGGGCGTCGGCTGAGGGAAGAGAGTCTCCCCGAAATCCCCTCTGTCTCAGCGTTTTGGTGGGTCAAGTGTTTGGGTGCTTTGGAGCCTGTCCGAGAATAGATGATCTACGGCGGAAGAGCCCTTACGGTCCATTTTTTTCGCGGATTTTCGTTGAGTATGAGTCGCTATTCACTTCAAATGAGCAACAAAGTGCTTTCAAATGGGTTCCTCTTGCTACGGCCCCAGGTCTTGGACAGGCTCCTAGTACCTCGTCCAGTTTAAAATGACGGGCGCAGTTGTCCTGTCTGCATGCCTGGGTAGGCGCACTTCGCAGGGAATGGTTGTTCCCTTCCCAAGG
>JANTGD010000155.1 GCA_024763135.1 Thiotrichales bacterium
GGCACGATCCAGCGTTAATTGTGGCTCAAAATGCTCATGTACTGCGTGTAAACTGCGCTTTTTCTCCAGATTTTGCCTTGTCTCGCACTCACCTGAGCGTTTTTTAACAGCCTGTTAGAGGTATCGGAAACTCATCGACCTGTGCCGATCAACAGAAAACGCTGACCCTTGTTTCTAATTTTCAGCATGTGTCGAATTTTCCGCTGCTACTTTCCAAAGTACGATAACCAACGCGATGTTCTAATATTAAACGAATCAAGCAACCCCTGGTAAATCGTACGGTCCTCTAAGGTCATACATCCGGATTTTAATATCAAAACTGCAAATAGGATCAAATACAGCATACCGCCTAGGACAATCGCCAGAATATCTGGCATGTCTTGCACGAGCAGATAGATGGGCACCGTGGCAACACCAGCGATGACCAATATTTTTGAAAAATCGAGCCAATCCAGCGTCGTATTCAGCTGCCTGCTAGCAAACCCGATATTAGCCGCCGAAATCATCAACAGCGTGACAGCAAAGGCTACAAGGGCGCCCCAGATGTGCCAGAAAGGAATCAGAACAAATGCCAGCATAATATTGATCACAGCACCCACAATATTGCTGAGTAACATTTTATTTTGCAGATCATGAGTCAGCAGCACCGCATTCGCGGCACCGGTCACCATGGTCAATCCCGCAAAGAACAGGATCACCTGAAAAGGAAGAATTGCGTCGTAGTAGTCCGCACCCAGCACCAGACCAATGATGCGATCGGCAAAGACCACACCGAACGCAATCAAAGGGGCTGCAAGTAAGAACAAATAACGTGCGGCAGTTTTAAAGTTATGTTGTTGTTCTTCTTTCCCATCCTTTTTGGTTCTGGCCATGATGGGAAGGATCACACCATTGAGTATGCCTGGAATCAAAGTCACTGCGCTGACCGCCAATACAAATGCTGCATTGTAGTAACCTGCAATCTCCGGCATGCCGTAATAATTCAATACAAATACTTCAAGCTGCTTTTCCACCAGAAAACCTAAGGCCAAGACCAGCGTAAGATATTTGATACTGCGCAGCACACTGCGCCGATAGACAGCATCGCCAGAGCGATTTGCTCCGCTAAAAGTCTTGCTCACCTGATTGCCGACTAAGTACCAGGCAATACAACCATATAGCGTGGCAATCAGCGTATAAACGACGACATAGGCTTCGAGCTGCCCACTCAACCATGTGACAGCCACAACGAGTAACACATTGATCGGATTAACGAGCAAATTGATCCACAACTGTACCTTAAAATCCTCAAGACCTTTGGCAACCCCCACATAGAACCCCTGTACAGCCTTTGGAATAAACGCAAAAAACACCATCCACAAGAGTAATCGCAGGGAAGAATTTTCTGTTGTGCTTTCAAGTTGCTGTGTCACAACCCAGAGCAACAAGATGACCCAAGGTATGGCCCAGAGTAAAATACGAAAATGAAGCTTTAACGTCCAAGGAATCAGTGCTAAATCCCCGGTGCCGCGTAGTTCCGCCAGATAGCGGATAATCGAGGTGTTTATGCCGCCCGATACCAGGGCAACGCCCAAAGCCGCAACCCAGATTACAAAGCTATAGATGCCGTACTGCTCTGGACCCAGTGTGCGTGCAATGATCGTTGTGATCACCAAACCCAGGAAGTACTCGAAGTACGTCGCGGCGGCAAAGAAAAACGTGTTGTCTAGGGCTGTCTTGGCGCGGCGCATCAGTAGGCCCAAATTAAAAGCAGTTTTACAACAACAAATAATCCAATCACACCTAACCACGCTAGCCACAGCATCGAACCTAGCTGTGACCAGCCCGATTGGATCAAGGCATCCCGCGTTGCAGGTTCACCAACGCTCAGCATGTACCCAGTAGCAAGCCCCATCAATAGGTAGAGGTAAGTCACGTAAGTTTGGCTCAGGAAAAAACCCGCTGACGCATAACCAACCACCGCCAACAGTAAAATCCACCCCGGATCCAATGAAGTCGTCTTTCCCCCAAGCGCCCGAGACCCGGTTTTATCGACTTTGAGCGATGTGGCACCATGCTCCCGAACGACCGAATACAACATCCACAACGTCATTAGTATAAAAGTGACCCACAAGCTATACCCCACAAGACCGGATTCCGCCAGCACCAACACGAACGAATTATGCGCTGTCAATGTATAATGATCGGTAAAGTGGTCATAGCCAACCCCAAAGATGGGGTGACTCAAAAACATTTGCAGACCGGCCTCCCATGCATCGATACGACCTAATGCAGATTCATCCCCCGCTGTGATGGACTCTGGCCGCAACTTCAGCCCCAGCGTCAAAACTAACGCCCCTGCGCCTACGATCACTGCCTGCACGCCCCCCCTGCGCCGCCAAAACTCCAGTAACCCCATCACGCCCAAAGCGAGTAGAGCGCCGCGAGATTTCGTCATATACAAGGCAATCAGAATCACAACCAACATAGCCAGCAATGCGCTCATCGCGATGAAAGAACGCCGCTGAATTAATAAATACACAATAAAGGGCAGCACCGTTACAAACAACACACCCAAATCATTTGGATCACTGAAAATCCCAAGGTAACGCACCCGCGACACGCCATGTTCGAGCAAAACCGGCATCCCGGTGAATCCCATCCCCGTCAGGTATTGTCCGATCGAATGCAGCGCGACGAATGCCGTAGAGATCACAATGACCCACCATACGGCTGTCTGCCGCGTTGAATTCGTCACCGTGGTCGCAGTCACCATATAGAGAAGCCACGCTGGCATCATCGACACCAATGCGTAGCCCATATCATAACCATGACCACTAAACAGTTCGGACAATACGAGCGCGATAACGAACAATGCCAACAAATACAGCTGCGGCAGACGGATATCCTTCTTCTCTCCCACTACCCAGAACATGCCTGCACCACCCAGCACCATGGTTACCACCGGCATGTTCATGAGTCCGGCGAGAAATTCCTGAGGCCTAATAATGATTAGAACAACAGTCAGCAGCAATAGCCCAAATACCAAGCAGTCTCTCCTTAATGTTTCGGGGTTGTCTCAAACGCCCTCCGCTACAGGCGCGTAAGGATCTGATTAATTGAGGCGCTATACAGTTTTCACATTGCTTTGCAGGGAGCTGTCGCAAACCTACTAGCCCGACTGCTATGGTGCGCGCTGCTCGTGGCGTTCTTCAATACCCTCTTATAGAAACGAAAAATCCGCATTTGGTTCCATGCTCGCCGGAAAATATCAATGGTTTTGGGAAACACGCACCCTCGGACAGACTGGCAAAAATACCCATGCCATTTGTCAAGTTCCAAAATCATTCTTTTCTGCAATGACGGGCACAGCCCGACGAGCCGGAAGGTCAGCCCCCTCTTCTCCCGCTCCGCGAATTAAGGCGGGCGACCGGAGCACCCTTTCTTTTGGTTCGTTTTCTTTGGGCGAGCAACGAAAATGAACGCGCGTGTTGCAAAATTCGCTTAGCAGGTTGTTGAAAAACTCTCAGCTGGCACGATCCAGCGTTAATTGTGGTTTAAAATGCTCATTTACTGCGTGTAAACTGCGCTTTTTCTCCAGATTTTGCCTTGTATCGCACTCACCTGAGCGTTTTTCAACAGCCTGTTAATAAACATCTTGACGGTAACGGCGCGAAATCACTCACCAAGCTGCACCAAGAGCTACTGACAGCGCGCTTTCAGATCGGCACCAAGCAAACGGGGCAACGAGTGGAAGTAAGACCCCCACATCAATGTTCAGCCTACTTACCGTCAAGGATGGGTATGAAAATGCACTAAAAGCGCCAAGCCGATCAGTGCCAATACGCTCCACCCCAGCGCCAATAACATACGGCGCGTTCTTGTGGGCGGGGAGGATGTCAAATTGGGGGATACGCAGGAATTACTCCCTGATAATCCCTGCGCACTGCGTACAAAAGCCCACCAGTATCGCAACGAAACAGCGATCGCGCCCATTATCAAGCCCAGCCCCCCTACTGCCGCCACTGCGAACATTTTTGAAAAACCTTCGGGTAAGGCAGAACTTTCCGGCGCATGCAATACATTGAACTGCTCCTTGACTTGCATCACTGCCCGCAGTTCTCTCGCAGCGCTGTGTTCTTTTTCCAGCAATGTTGCAAAATCGGTTTCCAGCACCCCCAGCTCATGTTGCAACCGCCGCTGCTGCCACTCCATCGAGGGCTTGCTTGCAATCCGGTGCGCGAGCTGCCCCGCGTTCTGCTGCATACCATCGACTCTGCGTTGCAAGCCCTCTACTTCGGCGGCTGCACTCGCCACTTGCAGCTCCAGGCCGCCGAGCTCTTCATCGCTCTCTTCCAGACGTCCCGGCAATACAGTATCCCGCGCCTGCCCTGCTTGTACGGCGTGCTTAAGTAATGCGAGCCGTGTGCGCAACGCCTTCACATCCGGATGTTGCTCGGTGTAACTGAGTAACAGAGAGGAAATCCGTGACTCGATCAATTCAATCTCATCCTGTACCTCCTGACGGTCAACCAAGGTTGCGGTCCGATACTGCGCGCGTTGTTGCTCAAGTGCTGTCAAGCGTCCCTGCGCTTCTTGCAACGCCAAACGTGCCTGAGACAAATCATCACTGCGTGCATAGAGAGCCTCACGCACACCAATACGCACATCGATATCACTCTCCCCCAGCCGCATGCTCAATGGCCAGAGACGGGCACGTTTACTTTGTAGCGTCTGCTCCGTAGCCTCTCGCTCAGCCTGCCAGAATGCGTGTTGCGCTCGGGCCCTACGGAGCCTTTTTTCAAACAGCCGCTGCTTTAACGCGTGGATCCAACGCTGCAACAATTCACGACTCGCTTGCGGACTATCACCACAATAGGTCACACGGAGAGTTTGATGAGGTTCGGAAAGATAAACCTTAAAACGCTGCTGTAGATCACGCAGCGCACGTGCTCCAGATAAATCATCCGTGAGCGCCTGCCCCTGCGCTGTCTCTGGCAGCAGACGGAGCCAATCACTGCGCGATAGAAGCCACGCTGCCTGAATGTCCCCAACACCGCTTCTCTCCTGCGGTTGTGCCACCCCAACCAGCTCGCTCCAGAGCTCAGTATCCGCTATCCGCAGTTGCATTGACGCAAGATAGAGACTCGGCCGCAGCCACACCAAAGCCCAGCCCAACAACATCACGGCCGCTGCCGTTATCCAAAACGAGACCGGGTATCGTCTGATTGCAGCCAGATAAAAAGCACCCAATTCCCATCGATTCTTCCAATCCATACCCAAGCACAGCCTTTGTAATCCAACGCCGACTCTGGCTGTTTAGCAACAAGCGCTTAATCCATAGTAAATTCCCAGGTCGCGCTGTCCTGGCGCTGCGTGCGGAGAAGTGACACTTTGGAAAGCATGAGAAAAAAACGACTCACCACTGCACGCTGACCTGCCCAAGCAAGTAGCGTTTGAGCCCCACAACGGCCGCTATATTGAGCTCCCAGAATACATAGACAAAGCTGAGCAAGCGCAGCTTACGACTCGCAGGAAACAACGCCGCCACCGCAATCAGCAGGTAGAAAACGACCTGTGCAATCAATAGTACCTGGTAAATCGGCCCCTCTACATACAGCGTGAGAACAAAAATCAAGGCCAGGAGGTAAGGCACCAACAAGCGCATGACTTTGTGCGAGACAAACTGAAAAAATATGGGATTTTCAAATGGATTGAATAACCAGGGGTTACGCCTAAATGCCTGATAGTTCCCTGCCAACGTACGGATTTTCCTATTTCGCTCGCGCTGTCCGTCCTCTGCCACGGCGTCATACATGTAGGCTCCTTCTGCAAACAAAACCCGTTGGCCAGTCCGCAGAATTTGTGCAGGCACTTGGAAATCATCCAGCAAGGTGTCTTCAGGCAACGCAATATAATCTTCGCGTCGAATCGCGTAGAGCGCGCCACTGACGCCAGGTACCGAATGCACCCGTGATTCTGCTCTGCGAATGAATTTTTCATAACGCCAGTACAATCCATGCTGCGTGCCTTCCTCAGTGCTGGGATCGATATGGACCAATTCTCCGCTAACCGCCCCCACAGCTGGCTGCAACAGCTGGGTCACAATACGCCGAATCGCTGTCGCATGGACCGTCTGCCTCGCATCGGAAAAAACCACAACCGGCGTTTTCACAAACTGCATCGCAAAATTCAGGGCAGAGGGCTTACCCCTTCTGCCTGTATAACCAACAAACTGAACGTCTGGATAATCGCTGCTCAATGATCCCGGATGATCGGTTGAACCATCTGCTACCACGATGATGTTCAGCGCGCCTGGATAATCTGATGCCAACACAGAGTTAAGTTTTGCAGGCAGCCGCGTGAACTCATTGAAAACAGGAATCACCACGGTCACCGCCGGCAATGCTGGCGCCGCTGCATCCGACGCGCAGGACGATGCCTGCCTTTCCCTGTGAACAGCGCGCTTGGCCTCGAATAGGATTAAGGCGGGATATCCAAAATAAGTGTAGACCACTAAAAAAATGGCGATCCAGAGTATCAGCTCTGCCACTTGTGTCTCTCACTCAAGTCTTGGACTGACTTGCTCGGTAGTATCCATACATATAAGGATCCTGACCAGGATCGGGCTGGTATTTATTCAGAATCAGACGGACCGATTTATCTTTGGGCAGTTTCGTCAAGGCTTCCTCCAAACTCAAGCCGCTCGTCTCCTCTGCAGCCACGACCAGTATCACCTGCCCCGCCAGCTCGCTCAAAATCCCTGCAGACGCGCTCGATAACAGCGGCGGTGTATCAATAATGATCAAGCGATCTGGGTAACGCACCGCCAATTCGTCGATGAGTTTGCTCATTCTGTCGCTGGACAGCAGTTCAACCGCATCACGGCGAGTTGGGCCTGCCGGCAGTATCGAAAGGCGTTCGACACCCGCAACCCGAATAATCCAATCATCGATTACCGCACCTTGCCGGGCCAGAAAATCACCCAATCCCTGACGCGATGAAATGCCCAATGTGCGCGATAATCCTGCGCGTTCAAGATCGCCATCGACGAGCAATACTCTGCGATTTTTCTCCATGGCCACACTCATGGCCAGATTGATTGAGTTAAATGTTTTTCCTTCACCCGGGAGACTGCTGGTAACGATTAAAACGTTCGCCCGTGGATCGGTATCAGAAAAATCGAATGCAGAGGTAAGAATGGGTCGTTTGATATAGCGGTATTCTTCGATAATTCGGTCGTTCGTATAATCGGGCGTGACCATGCCCAGATTGGCCAAACGTTCCAGATTGAGCTGGACGGTGACACCCTTACGTGGCCCAAGAGACCGCCCCATACCGAAGTCTGCAGACGAGTTTGGCTCAAGACTCAGACGTTCGTCGCGCTCGCGCTGGCGTGTATCGAACTTTAACTGCACTTCTCCCACCACATTATCAAATACCGTCATACGAACGTACCCATTAGTTTAGCCAGTGACATATCCAGCCCATAAACCATTACCAACGCTACAAACACAACCGCGAGCATGACCCAACCCAGCGTAAGTAAAGTCCGCTCACGGCGGCGCTTGGCCAGCGCCGGGCGTGTTATAAACAAAGACACAGCACCGATGACAGGGAGGCCGGTCAACGCCTTGAGATCCCTGGGCGTGACGATTTTTTGTTCGCGCTGCGCACGCAGCGTGGTCCACGCAATGCCCCCAACCAATCCCATCACAGTCACCAGCAGCAGCCATTTCAAACGATTCGGCTGCACGGGGAGTGCGGACACAACCGGATATTCGATCACTCTGACTTTCAAGGGCGACGTGTCCTGATGTACCTCATTGGTCAGCATAGCCGCTTCTTTTTTTGTGAGCAGGGCATCGTAAGTATTCTGCAATACCTCATACTCTTGATTCATTTTTTCGAGCTCGGACTCAATTGAAGGACGCACCCCCATTTGTTGTTTGAGAAAGGAAACCTGACTCTCGTAAGCCTGCACCCGCACCTTGAGCGCTTCG
>JANTGD010000156.1 GCA_024763135.1 Thiotrichales bacterium
GCGTCGGATTCCCTGTTACATGCCGTAGAATGGCTGTCCTGGTTGCGCGTTAATCGCTAGGAATTACAAGTGAGATCAGTAACATACCATAGATCGGCAGGGGAAGGGCAAGGCAATGCGGGAAATAGGGTGATGGGGTTGGTATTCCGGATAAAAACAAGGCCCCGGAAGGGGCCTTATTTTTGGTACAACTACTTAGTCGATCATATTACTGACATTGTGAAGGCAGGTATTTGTCAGGAATGGGCGTAGCATTACCTGCATTGTTTGCGCAGGTGAAAGTTAATTGGCCGTTGCTATCGGCATAAGTGAAGTCAAGTTTCTTTCCGTTGACATTGGCGTTGATATTTGCGAGTTCAATGGTGAACACACCAGCATCACCAGCCGCGTTAGGCGCGTAGGTGTTGTTAGCAGGGGTGGAGTAATTTAACCCCATCATAGTATTGTAGAAACCCTCGGTTGTAGATCCGGATTCTGCAATCTGGTCTGCAGCCGTTCCATCAGCAGGAAAGGAACCGTCTGCGCTATATTTATCAAACATCGCAGATTTACCGGAAGAAGCTGAGGCAACAATGCTGGTGATTTTAGACTTAGCCACATAGTCCTGATAAGCCGGCAGAGCGACAGCGGCGAGGATACCGATGATCGCCACAACGATCATCAATTCGATCAAAGTAAAACCCTGTTGATTGTTTTTCATTTATTTTAGAACTCCAAAAGTATTGTGTTGTTAAGCAGGCGTAACACTGTGTGTTGACGCCCAGAGTCTATCAGGTTTCGTGCCAATTGCCTTCGATAGGCTAATTTTTTCCACATTTCAAGGGGATAGCGCGTTGCTGCATTAATCACGGTTACTGTTTTGGGCCGAGCATTGGACAGGATTGTCAAAAGTTGACAGCTTTTGTCAATTGCAGACAGGGCTATTCGATCTGGAACTTCTGCAGGCGATAGCGCAGTTGGCGCAGGGTCATGCCCAGACGTTTGGCGGCCGCCGTCTTGTTCCAGCGCGTGGCTTCCAGGGCGTCGAGAATCGCCGCGCGTTCCTGATTGGCGAGATCCTGGGGCAGCGTGGGTGTTGCAGCCGGCGATGTTTTGTCGCTGTCGGCATCGGGCAGTTGCAGGTCATCCGGTCCAATGCGTTGTGCTTCACAGAGGGTCGCGGCGCGTTCGAGGATATTCTCTAATTCGCGCACATTGCCCGGAAAGTCATACTCCATAAGCCGCTGCAGAGCGTCGGGTGACAATTCTACGGCCGGGCTGTTCCAGCGCTGCGCGATACGCTGTAGAAAATGCGTCGCAAGTAAGGGGATGTCTTCGCGGCGTTCGCGCAATGGGGGAACGCGCAGTTCGATGACATTGAGGCGGTAGAACAGGTCCTGGCGAAACCGTCCCGCGGTGACTTCCTGGTTCAGGTCTTTGTGACTGGCGGAGAGGATGCGGACATCCACGGGATGTTCCTGGGTTTCGCCTATGGGTTTGACCGCGCGCTCCTGAATGGCACGCAGCAGTTTGACCTGCATGGCCAGCGGCAGGTCGGCCACTTCATCGAGAAACAACGTTCCGCCATCGGCTGCGTCAAAGAGTCCCTCCTTGTCGGCGACCGCGCCCGAAAAACTACCTTTGCGATGGCCGAAGAACTCGGATTCCATGAGTTCTGACGGAATGGCGCCGCAGTTGACCGCGATAAAGGATTGGCTACTGCGCGGCCCCAAACGATGAATTTCACGCGCGACCAGTTCTTTGCCTGTGCCGGACTCGCCAAAGATGTACACCGGCGCCTGGCTGCGCGTGAGTTTGGCGATGGTGGCCTTGAGCGTTTGGATGGGCGCCGAGGTACCGAGCAGCTCCGATGAGTCTGCTGGCGTGTCGCGGATTATCGTGTTGCTACTGAGTTTGAGGGCGGCTTCGATGAGGCGGCGCAGGAGCTTGAGGTCCACGGGCTTGGACACAAAATCAAACGCGCCGGCCTTGAGCGCTTCCACTGCGGCTTCCACATTGCCATAAGCGGTGATGACCGCAACCGGCAGACCCGGTTGGGTTGCCTGAATATAGCGCACGACCTCAAGACCATCCCCATCGGGTAGGCGCATATCGGTCAGGCACACATCAAAATGCCGGGAATCCAGAGCCTGTTTCGCCTCGCTCACACTGCCGACGCTCTGGGAATCCAAGCCCATGCGTGCGAGCGTGAGATCCAGCAGTTCGCGGATATCGGGTTCGTCGTCGATGACCAGTACGTGTTTGATACTCATTGGCTGTCCGTCTCCAGGGCCTACACACCGCGACTGCGGTGGGAGGATGCGCGTGCATTGTTTCACGCCCTGCGCGCTGCGTGCTACAACCTCGGTCAAAAAATCCTGCGCCGGTGTTGCGCTATCTCGATTACTTAGCCTGACCAGTCAGTCACTGCCCGTCAGCTCGGTTTGAGCCAGCGGGATGCGGATTCTGAAACAAGTCCGACCATCGTCCAGGGTCCTGTGCTCCAGGGTGCCGCCATTGGCCTCGCACAGCTCGCGCGCGAGGAATAATCCCAGCCCGGTGCCCGCATCGTTGGTGGTAAAAAAGGGCTCAAACAGGCGCTCTTCCTGTTCCGGCGCAATGCCGGGCCCGTTGTCGATCACATCCACAAAGGCCTGACGCCCTTCTTCCCCATCGCCTGCCCGAATTTCGATGTGTAGGTGAGCGGGATCGGGGTGGTGCATTTGGGCATTGCGGAGCAGGTTCCACAGCACTTGGTGGAGTTGCTCCGCATCGGCGCGCACGTGTTGATGCACCAGACTGTTCAGGCTGAGCCGGGCCTGCGTGAGTTGATATTGTTGTCGATACGCTGTGATGGTTTCCTCCAGCCAGGGACCGAGCGCAAAGGTTTGGGTATTGGGCGTTTTGCGTCGCGATAGATTAAGAATGTTTTCGATGAGACGGTTCATGCGCTGGGCATGGTGATAAATAATGCTCACCAACCGCTGGTCACCCGTTTCCATTGCGGAGGATTCCTGTAACAGTTGCGCAGCATGACTGATAGCGCCCAGCGGATTGCGAATCTCGTGGGCAATGCTGGCCGTGAGCCGGCCCAGGGCGGCGAGTTTGATTTCCTGCAAGGCACGACTGCGATCACTGAGATCGTGGAGGAAAATCAGCGTAGACTGTTGTCTGTCGGCGCCGATACGGATGAACCGCGCCTCGAAATCCACGCCGGTGGGGCTGTTCGCCTTGAAGGTCTGGACGGCGGGTCCGTCCTGCATGCGCCAATGCGACATCCCGGCATACAAGCTGGCAGACAATGTTGCGAGCTGGATGCGCTTGGGCAGATCGGGGTCGCCCAGTATGCGCCAGGCAGCCTGATTGATGAGACGGACCCGGCCATCGTCCGCAGTCACAATGACTCCGGTGTCCATCTGTTCTACGATCAAGGTATTGAGCTGGGCCAGATTAGCCAGATCGGTATCGCGTTGTTTGGCGCGCGCCTCACTGGCTTGGGCATTGCGTGCGAGTTTGGTCGCGATTAATGCGACGGCAAAGAAAATCAATCCCTGAATGCCCGCCAAAATAAAGTTGGCGGCGGCATTGGTGAAAAAATAGGCATACAGCGATTCCAGCAGTACGGCGAGGGTCGCGAGCCCGGCAAAAACCGGTGCAATCAGGCCGGGGAGCAGCAGGCTGGCGCCTGCGATACTGGGTACCATGAGCAGCGCCAAACCGCTTTCGAGGCCAGTGCTTGCGTGGGTCAGCATGGTGAATGCGAGAATATCGAGCAATACCATGCTCACCACCAGACGCCGAAAGGTCATCAATCCGAACAGCGTGGGTGGGATGAGCATCAGGTTGGCGCCTAATAGGGCGAATGCCACCACAGCAAACAGGCCGCTGCCACTTTGATCGCTGCGAAAGGGAATAGCGGAAGTGAAGTAGAGCAACAGCAGCAGCGCCGCAATGCCAATGCGGTAGAATAGAAACAGTTTCAGCGAATTCCAGGAATCCCGTTCGCTGCGATGCGCGCCGCGGGCATGAATGAGCATAACGCTGGATCCTTGTCTGGTTACCGGACAGTGGCACTTGGAAGCAGCGCCGTCCTGTGGCTGTACCCCGGTGGATTGCCAAGCCTGCCACATGGCGCAGAGCACCAGAATATAAGACAATCGCGGTTTACCCTGCGGGTAGCGGAGCACAAAGCCAATGAATCTACACGAATATCAGGCAAAAGAAATATTCCGTGAGTTTGCCATACCCACGCCGGAAGGCGTGCTGATTTCATCACGCGAGCAACTCCCGGCGGTCGTCGAGCAGTTTGCCGCATCGGGATGTGTCATCAAAGCTCAGGTCCACGCCGGCGGGCGAGGCAAAGCCGGGGGTGTGATCCTGGCGCACAACGAACGAGAAATCGAAGCGGCCGTGGAACAGTTGCTGGGGCAGCGTCTGAAAACCCGGCAAACGGGCGAGCCGGGATTGCCGATCAATTTTCTGCTGGCTGAGCCATTGGCCGCCATTGCCCATGAGTTCTACATTGGGATGCTGGTTGACCGGCAGCAACGGCGCGTGGCGGTCATCGCTTCCGCAGCCGGAGGTATGTCGATCGAGGAGGTCGCCGCTGAGACGCCCGAGCAACTGCACACCGAGACGGTACATCCGGTGGTCGGTCTACAGCCATTTCAAGCTCGCAATCTGGGGTTTAAAATCGGCCTGTCCGGCCAGCAGTTGCGCCCCTTCACAGCCTTGCTGTTGAATCTCTACCGCTTGTTTATGGACTGTGATGCGAGCTTGGTGGAGATCAATCCCTTGGTCACGACTCAAGCCGGGGAATTGCTCGCGCTCGATGCCAAAATCAACCTGGACGACAATGCCTTGTATCGCCACAAAGCTCTGCAGACACTGCGCGATCCCAGTCAGGAAGATGCGCGTGAGGTGGAGGCGCAGGCCTGGAATCTCAATTACATCAGCTTGGATGGCGATATCGGCTGCATGGTCAATGGTGCGGGTTTGGCCATGGCGACCATGGATCTGATCAAGCTCGAAGGCGGGCGCCCCGCCAATTTTCTGGATGTGGGGGGCGGTACTACGCCGGAACGGGTGGCTGCCGCTTTTAAACTGATCCTCTCTGACACACAGGTCAAAGCGGTGTTGGTCAATATTTTTGGTGGCATCGTCCGCTGTGATCTGATTGCTGAGGGTATTATTCGGGCAATCCAAGAAGTCCACGTCGAGGTGCCGGTGGTGGTCAGGCTGGAAGGGACGCGTGCTGAGGAAGGTCGGGCGCTGTTGGCGGATTCAGGCCTGGCTATCGAGCCGGCGGAAGGTTTGGCCGATGCCGCGCGGCGTGTGGTGCGTGCGGCGCAGGAGGAAAGGGTATGAGTGTTCTAGTCAATCGTGATACCCGTGTCATCTGCCAGGGGTTTACAGGCCAGCAGGGCAGTTTTCATTCGGAGCAGGCGATTGCCTATGGGACGCAGATGGTCGGTGGCGTTACCCCGGGTAAGGGGGGGCAGACGCATCTGGGGCTGCCTGTGTTTAATACGGTGGCAGAAGCGGTCCAGGCCACACAGGCGAGCGCGACGATGATTTATGTACCTGCCGCATTTGCAGCCGATGCAATCCTCGAAGCGGAGGCAGCGGGTATCGAAGTCATTGTCTGTATCACAGAAGGGATTCCGGTATTGGACATGTTGCGCGTGCGCGCTGTGCTGGAGCATTCGGCTGCAGTGCTGATAGGCCCGAATTGTCCCGGCATCATTACGCCAGGGGAATGTAAAATTGGCATTATGCCCGGACAGATTCATCGTCCCGGAAAAGTGGGTATCGTATCGCGTTCGGGAACTCTGACTTACGAAGCCGTGCATCAGACCACCGAAACGGGGCTGGGGCAGTCGACCTGCATTGGCATTGGTGGCGATCCCATTCAGGGTCTGGATTTTGTGGCTTGTCTCGAACTGTTCGAGGCGGATGCGCAGACCGAAGCGGTGATTTTGGTCGGTGAGATTGGCGGCAGTGCAGAAGAACAGGCGGCCGAGTATATCCGGGAATCCGTGAGCAAGCCGGTGGTGGCCTATATTGCTGGTGTGACTGCTCCGCCAGGAAAACGCATGGGGCATGCAGGCGCAATTATTTCCGGAGGCACGGGCACTGCTGAACATAAATATGCAGCACTGGAGGCCGCTGGAGTGCACACGGTGAGATCCCCAGCGGATATGGGCCGGCGTTTGCAGGAAGTGCTCCATGGCTAGTGCCCTGAAGATTGCGTTGGCGCAAATTAATATGATCGTGGGCGACGTTGATGCCAACGCTGAAAAAGTCGTCGCATTTGCCACGCGTGCGCGGGATGAACTCAAAGCCGATCTGGTGGTTTTTCCGGAATTAACACTGGCGGGTTATCCACCCGAAGACCTGTTGCTACGAGACAGTATGATCGAATGGTGCGAGCGGGCCTTGTTCAAGGTCGCGCAGCAGGTCAGTGGCATCGATGTCGTGCTTGGCCTGCCATGGAAGGATGCCAAGGGGCTGCGCAATGCCGCTTTCGTGCTGCGCGACGGTCATATCCTTGCGCGCTACTTCAAGCAGCGTTTGCCCAATTATCTGGTCTTCGATGAAAAGCGCTATTTCAAGCGGGGCCGTAAGTCTTGCGTATTCGACTGCAAAGGGGTGCAAATCGGCCTCACGATTTGCGAAGACATTTGGCATGAGCAGCCGATGGCGCGCGCCAAAGCAGCGGGCGCCGAATTGGTGCTCAACCTCAATGCCTCTCCCTATCATCGGCAAAAACAGGCCGAGCGGGTCGAGGCTATTGGTTATCGTGTAGAAGAGAATGCGTTGCCCATCGTCTATGTCAATGCGGTGGGGGGGCAGGATGAGCTGGTCTTCGATGGGCAGTCGTTTGTAATGAACGCTCGCAAAACACGGGTATTTCAGGCCCCTGCTTTTGCAGAAGACCTGTCGCTGGTCAAGTGGCCACTCAAAAAACCGGGTGTGATCCATGACATTAAAGAGGTTGCGTCGGTCTATCAGGCCTTGGTGCTGGGCGTCCGCGACTATGTGGCCAAGAATCGCTTTCGCGGTGCCTTGTTAGGGTTGTCCGGAGGGATCGATTCAGCATTGACGCTCGCGATTGCCGTGGATGCATTGGGCAGTGACAATGTTAATGCGGTGATGATGCCGTCACGCTACACCTCACGAATGAGTCTGGACGATGCGGCCAAGGAAGCGTGCACCCTGGGGGTTGCCTATCAGATCATTTCGATAGAGCCTGCCTTCACGACTTTTCTCGACATGCTGGCGCCGGCATTTGCAGGGATGCCTGCGGATACGACGGAGGAGAATATCCAAGCACGCAGTCGGGGGGTGATTCTAATGGCGCTGTCCAATAAAACCGGGCGGCTGCTGCTCACCACGGGGAACAAGAGTGAAATGGCGGTGGGGTATGCGACCCTGTATGGCGATATGGCCGGGGGCTTTGCACCGCTGATCGATTGTGTCAAAACACTGGTGTATGCGCTGGCACGTTATCGTAATAGCTTGTCACCGGTGATTCCCGAACGCGTGATCACACGGCCACCCTCGGCAGAGCTGGCAAAGGATCAAAAGGACAGCGACAGCCTGCCGGATTACGCAATTCTGGATGCTATCCTGGAGCGCTTCATCGAGCTTGATCAGTCGCTCGAGCAGATCACCGATGCGGGTTATCCACGCGAGGTGGTCGAACGCGTGGCACGCATGGTGCTGCGGAATGAATACAAGCGTCGCCAGGCGCCGCCGGGGGTGAGAATAACGCGGCGCGGATTTGGTAAAGATCGGCGTTACCCGATCACCTCGGGGTACGACAAGATATTCGCCTGGGGCAAAGACGACTAGTACACCGCCAAGCCCAAACTGTCTGTATCAGTGAGTCATCAAGGGGTTAGATGTGGTTTTGTTTTTATGAATCATAGTGGTCCTATGGTG
>JANTGD010000157.1 GCA_024763135.1 Thiotrichales bacterium
AAATACACGCATGAAATCTCCGACAGGATCGATTGGGAGAATACCTGGCGTTTGTTGCTGGATAAGCCAGGTGACAACGAAACCGATACCCTGACAAACGTATTATCGAGTACCTTTCGTTATTACGTCACTAACCGGATCAATGTGGATGCGACGATGACCTACAGTAAAATCGATGACAATATTGCGGGAAATGGTAATGAAGATGCCGACATTACTACCTTTTTTGGGATTCGCTACCGACTCAAATAGCGTGTTGCCCCCTACCCCCATTTTCTGCCAACCGGCGATCCGACACGGCCTTATCGTTTATCGTTTTGTGCCCGCATACCTGTCTTAGGGCCATTAAGGCATGCCCGTATTACCCTCAAAATCGGTGGCCACTGCTGCAGGGCGGTGAAACTCATAACGATAGCCGGCTTCATTGATCGCCACAAAACCGTCCTCACTGCGCTCGACACGGTAACGTGCCGGCAATTTACTTTCCTTGGTTTGCACGATCATTAACGGCCCTTCTAATCGAAAGCTGCCGCTGGTAACCCGACCGCTGGGGTCTTCCCATACAAATTGCTGACCTGTAATGCGCAATTTGTCTTTTTGGGCACCGATCCATTCCCCTTCGAGCGAACGCCCCGACCAATTAGGCCCGCTTGGTGTCGTCGGAATGCCGGCACCTCGCGATGAAGGAGGTAACGATGGTGGTTGTTCGGAACGGTAAGGCACCGTCTGCTCTGCCGGAACCTTGCCCGCTTGCAGGAGATTCTGCAACTCTTTGGAACTGAGTTCGATCTTATCGTCTGCGGTGTACTGGCGTTCCCCTTGAGCAGGCTTCTCAACCAAAGACCAAGGCCCCGGCACGTTGAAAGGCCCGGGAAATGCTCGATTGTTCCAATTCGACCAGGCTGGATAAGCAGAAAGACTATTGGCCCCAGGGAACCCATTCATCCCGTACAGATAGGGCAAACTCCCCATACCACCAAAGCCTGGAAAAAGAAAAGGGTTCGTCATGCCGGAATAGAGGCTGGCAGGGTTCCAAACATCACTGCCGCTGCCATATGCCATCCCGCCTGCATAGGGGGAATCGGGCACGCGGTAAATGAATCCCATGATTTCCATCATATCGAGCATGGCCTTTGCCATGGGATTATTACCCGCATAACGATAGGTCGCCGCGGGCGCACTCAAAGTAGTAGATAAAACCAAAACACCCACGACCCACACTCGCAGCGGCATCTTCATGGCTGATCAGTCTCGTGTGGAAGCCACCATTTGCGCCAAATGGAGGAGCGAATCGGCATGCATCTTTTCCATGACACGGGCGCGATGAAATTCGACAGTCTTGATGCTCACGCCGAGCTTGGCTGCGATTTCTTTATTTGAATGATTGTCAATCACAAATTCCAAGACTTGTTTCTCTCTCGGGGTCAGGTTCGCGATACGCGCATTGACTGCGTCCAATGCCAAACGTTTTGGATGATTCTCCTTGTCCAATTCCAACGCGGCTTTTACGCACTCTACCAAACGATCGTTATCGAAAGGTTTTTCAATAAAATCGAAAGCACCATTTTTGACGGCACGCACGGCAACGGGGATATCACCATGGCCGGTAATAATTATGATAGGCAGGGCAAATTTTTGCTCCACCAGAATCTGTTGAAGTTGGAGCCCGCTCATACCCGGCATGCGCAGATCCAATAACAAGCAGCCAATCCGGTAGATCGAATAGCTCTCCAGGAACTGCTCTGCAGATTCAAACGTTTCTACTTTCAATTGTACAGACTCCAGCAGCCAGCGTAGAGAATCTCTCACAGCTGCGTCATCGTCCACAACAAATACAGTAGGTGCTATCACTAGGCTGATTCCTTGTTGATCGGTAAGGTAAATCGCATCGTTGTTCCCTGAGGTTTATTGCGATGCGCACTAATCCGTCCGCCGTGCCCTTCTATAATGGTTCGACAGATCGATAGCCCCATTCCCATCCCGCCTTTTTTAGTGGTATAAAAAGGATGAAAAACCTCATCGAGTTTATCGGGATCGAAGCCATGCCCATTGTCGGTGACGTTCACAACGATTCTTCCATCTTTCACTCCTGTGCTGATTTCGACGATTGGGAGGGGAGGCGGTTCCTCCTCGAGTGCCTCGATCGCATTTCTGACCAGGTTTAGAATCACCTGTTCGATTTGCACAGGATTGACGATAATTTCCGATAGATCTGGTTCCAGCGCCTCGCGTAATACCACTTCACGCGTAACATCCAGGGATTTGAGCATGCTGGTAATACTGGAGATCAGATCATTGATATTGACCTGTGCGGTGCGGCTGTCATCCTTGCGGAAAAAGTTGCGTACTTCGGTGAGTGTGCCTACCGCGCGTTGAATCTGGATTTCCACCTGCTTCATGACATACTGAAAGTCAGCCAAGCTGCAGGAGTCCGTTTCAATCCGCTTGGTACAGCCTTCGACATAAGCTTTGATCGCTGCCAGGGGCTGATTGAGTTCGTGTGCAAGCCCCGACGCCATTTCCCCAAGGGTGTTACGGCGCATGACCCGCGCTAGCTCAGCCTGCCTGCTCAGCAACTCAGCCTCGGTTTTTTTGCGCTCGGTCTGATCGACGACAATAGAGAGAATGTCACTGTCTGGACTGTTTTTAAGCAGAATAGAATTAATTTCCAACCAACGTGGATTCCCCTTGAGAGATTGAATCTGTAACTCTCGTTTGACCACTTTACCTTCAAGCAGCTCAGAGGCAGCACAGCCTCTGACCGGGTCTTCGGCATCGGGTGGCGCAAAATCGATCATGCGTTTGCCAATGAGATCTTCTTCATGTTCGGCTTCCATGATCTCCAGACCCGCTGGATTGATTTCTTTGATAACACCCTTACGTGTGCAGATATTGATCCATGCCGGTTCCGTACGGAAAATGGCTTTACAACGTTGCTCCCACATTTCGTGGCGAATCGCGGTATGTTCTTGCCTGGGAGCATCCTGCTGTTTTCTGTCGCGGCGGTTGAGCGGGGGTCTTAAAACGGGCTTCGGCATAGTCTCTACATGTTGCCGGTCATCTTTCTCGCAGAGGTTGTTCAAGACAGATGATCCTGTATTTACACTGTTCGTTATTAAAACACTCCGTTTCAGCAACCAAGGCGCTTACTGGGGAAGGGTTGGATTGGGTCACCTCTTAGGGCAGATACCTGGACTGTATTGGTAACTGCCCTTAAATATAACATAAACGAATGCTTATTGGGGCGGGGGTTGATAGATCTTGTGGACATAGCGGGCTAACCATCGGTACGGATCTCTGCGGCTGAGGGCCAATTCCAGAGCAACCAGCTTCTGGGTGTCGAGGCTACTGCGTGTCGCAGTGTCCAAGTAGTCTGAGTAACAGCGAATGCCACTGTGTGTAATGAGTCGATAGTTCAAATGCTTGAACCACTGCGCTTCAAACTGGCCATCAATCGGAGAAATCGGTGTGAGACTGCGTCCTCTGCCGGCCAGTTGATCTGCCATGACCTTGTCGAGATTGCCGTGAAGGAGATTCTTGAATACCAGCGCGTCCCGGTTGTAAAACAGCAGCGATAGTAAACCGGTGGGTGCCATCCATTGCAAAAGTTTCGGCAGCGATTCGAAGGGATCGGCCAACCACTCGAGCACCGCATGGCAAAGTATCAAATCGAACCGTTCGCTTGCACTCAGGTAGTCCTGTAATGCCTGAAAAGGCGCATGAACAAAACGAACCTTTGCACCAGGCGCCAAGGTCTGACAACGATTGCGTGCCTGTGCGAGCATCTTTTCGGACACATCACAGATGGTCAGTTCATGGCCAGCCTGCACCAGCGTCGAGGAGTACTGCGCGGCACCTCCACCAGCGTCGAGTATTCGCCAGGGTCTCTGCAATGGCAACAGATGCGCCACTTCGCGAAGATCCCTCGCCAAGATGTCCAGCCTTAACTGGCCTTTGTAGCTTGCGTAAATCCGGGTAAGAAAACGATCAGCTAGATCATCAAAATTTCGGTCTTTCACGACATGGGTATCCGAACCAGGTCAGCAATGCTTGTGTGATCACAACCCGGGAGAATGAGTGCTTTTCGGGCTAAGCTCGCGATCGGTCGAATCCGCGATACTGACTATGGGTGGTCTGAACAGCTGGCATCCACCGCTTGAAAAATAGCCGTATCGGCCTGTGGCGGTGTCGTTTTACGCATACCGGACCCCTGTACCTCCCAAGCCGCAATAACCGTTCGGATTCTTCGCCAAGTACTGTTGATGGTAGTCCTCGGCGTAGTAGAAATACGGCATGGGTAAAATTTCCGTGCTGATCTCGGCATAGCCATGTGCTGCGAGGCGTTGCTGATAAACGTTCCGGGTCTCGGTCGCTACAGCGATTTGGGCATGCGGAAGATAGATTCCTGAGCGGTATTGAGAGCCTACATCATTACCCTGGCGCATGCCTTGCGTCGGGTCATGGGACTCCCAAAACCTGACCAACAAACCTTCTAGCGTGACGATCGCAGGATCATAGACGACTCTAACCACTTCATTGTGTCCTGTTCTGCCTGTGCAAATTTCTTCGTAGAGCGGGTTTTTGGTTTCACCACCCGCGTAGCCAACAGCTGTTACAAAGACACCCGGCAATGACCAGAAACATCGCTCTGCTCCCCAAAAACACCCCATACCAAGCAACACTTCCTGCAGGCCTTGCGGATAAGGCGGATGCAATGATCGACCATTAACGTAGTGGAATCTGGCTGTTTCAATCGGTGTTTCTCTGCCCAACAGCAGATCGGGCTCCTGAGAGAACTGAGTTTCTATGTTTTCAAACCACACTATCGCGTACCAAATAAAGAGGGATTTAAAGTCGTTTGCATATATTATATTAATCCGGAGTCGATACGATCGGCAAAGTTTCCACACCACTGCAGATGGAACGGCGGTCTGACCATAGAAGCCATAGTAGGTTAGCAAAACCCAGGGATCCTTCGGATAGCGTCTTCATTTTCACTGCATTCTCAAAAATCAACCAGTAAGTGCAATCAAAATGTGCTCATTCGGGGACGCTTCCTTATATGCTTTGCCTACATTATCGATTGATGGCGGGGTAGAGACAAATACTAAGACAATCGTAACAACTCAGCGAGTTGTCAAATGTGTAGTTATTGCTCAGATTGCCCTTGATATACGTCAGATCAAGGCGAAAAATGTGAGTCTATACGTGTCGATGTCCATTTTTAACGCAGCGCTGGCTTGACATAGAATGGCCCTACCCGCACCGGTGCACCTTGTATCTGAGTCCCTAGAGACACGCTGAATATGGCGTTTCTATGGATTGTCATAGTTAAGTACACCGGAGAGCCCCTGAAGATCGGTTGCTGGGGTCCTGTGGCCAGCGTCCATTTTGGGTCTCATAAACAAGCACTTATGATTTTCATATGCCGGACCCACCACAAGCGTCAAGTAAGTGATTGCGAACTGTTTTACAAATGCTCATAATTTGGCGCCTATACTGACGGCGGTTGTGCTGGCACACGATAAGAACGATGGTCAACCCGCTAATAGTCAGGGGCCTCGGCCACCGTAATGATTGCAGCGAAAATACCGCTTTTCCAGCCGATCAGTTTCGACACCTCCAGGCTCATTGCACCCGTCATTATTGACTGGACGGTGCTCTCGTCGTTATTTCGACCTTGGGAGAACAAATCATGAATATTGAAAAGGTCTTTTTTGCGTTTTTTATCGTCCTGGCGTTGACATTGAACTTCGGTTTTTTCCTCGGCGGCATCGATCAGGCTGCGCACCACAATGTCTATGAGTTATTTGCGGCCATTGTCGTCAGTATTATCGCAACGATACTCAAATTCGGTGACCGCACCCATCTTGGCGCGGTCTTTCTTGCCACCAGCCTGGTGGCAGATCTGCAATTGATCAGCGCTGCCATCGTTTGGGGGTATGCCGCGCACATTGCAGCATCGGGTGTGACACAAGATACCGTGGTGGTCATCGTTTCCCTGTCCGGCGGTGCTTTGCTGGCCAATATTACCTCGGTCATCCTGCTCCTCGCTGAAACCATGAGCGTGCGCCGCTGAGGCATTCGAACAATGCCCAGCATTATTTTTATCCTTTTCAGGCGACTCCGCTCACCGCTGATACTGCTCGTCGTGGTCTATGCCGTTTCTATGCTGGGCCTGGTATTGATTCCGGGTCAGGACGACCAGGGCAACCCCTACCACATGAGTTTTTTTCACGCGTTTTACTTTGTGAGTTTCATGGGCTCGACCATCGGTTTTGGTGAAGTCCCTTATGCATTTACCGATGCACAGCGTCTGTGGACGACAATTGCTATCTACGCCACTGTGGTGACCTGGCTCTATGGCATTAGTGCATTACTGACAACGATGCAGGATCCTGCCATCAAGAAATTGATTCGCGATGCATCGTTTCGCCATCGGGTCAGGAATCTTCGTGAGCCTTTTTATCTGGTCTGCGGCTATGGTGATACCGGCTCATTACTCGTGCGCGCGCTGGCCGACGATGGCATCCGCTCTGTGGTCATCGATGATGCACAAGAACGGATTGATCTGCTGGAATTGGACGACTCTGCGGTCAAAGCCATCGGCCGCAGTGGTGGCAGTGACCGACCGGAAACCCTGCTCGATGCAGGACTGACCAGTGCGAATTGCAAAGGGGTTGTCGCTTTGACCAATAACGACACCGTAAACTTGAAAATTGCCTTAAGCACTCATCTCTTACATCCCGACCTACCGATGATTTCGCGTGTTGAAACCAAACCCGCGGCGCGCAATATCTCCTCGTTTGGTCACAATGTGGTGATCAATCCATTTGAAACCTTTGCCGGCCGGCTTGCGATGGCGCTCCATTCACCCGGTATGTATATTCTGTACGAATGGCTTGCAGGGGTGCCCGATGAAGAGCTTCAGGAGCCTTTGTTCCCGCCTCATGGGCACTGGATACTGTGTAGTTATGGGCGTTTTGGTAAGGCAGTATATGAGCGCCTCATTGCTGAAGGCATTATGCCGAAGATCATTGAGGCACTGCCTGAAGAAAATGACGCACCCGGTAATAACACCATTGAAGGACTGGGTACAGAAGCCGAGACACTGAAAAAAGCAGGCATAAAACACGCCACAGGAATTGTGGCTGGCACTGATAATGACGCCAATAACCTGTCAATCATTATGACGGCACGTGAGCTTAATCCAAATCTTTTCACTGTGGCACGACAGAATCGCCGGCGCAATGATGTGATTTTCAAAGCAGCTCATCTCGACCTCGTTATGCAGCGCGGCAATGTGACCGCACACAAGATATTCGCATTAATCCGAACGCCCTTGATTGGGAATTTCCTTAGCAAGGCGCATCAACGCGACAATGATTGGGCCAATCAATTGGTTTCCAGGATCAGTGGCATTGTCGACAATAGAGTGCCTCTGGTCTGGGAAGTGGAGTTGACCCGCGCCAAAGCGCCAGGTCTGTTTGCAGCGCTGGCAGAATGCAAGATCCTGCTAAGAGATCTTCTCCGTGACCCACGTTATCGCGACGATCGACTTCCTGCCATCGCATTGTTGATCCGGCGTAACAGTGAAGACGAATTACTACCTGATGATTACTTCGAACTACAAGTGGGTGACGCCATTCTCTTTTGCGGTACTAAAACCGCGCATCAACAGATGGAATGGACAGTCAATAATTATGATGTGGCGCGGTACCTTGTCACTGGCGAGGAACACCCCAGTGGTCTCCTGGGGCGTTGGCTGAGCGAGCTCAATAGCCAAGGTTAAAAACTAGCCTAGTACACCGACAAGTCCAAACTGTCTATATCAGCGCAAACCCACGCGTTCAGAACAAGGCATTGTTGCGAAGCCATGGTTGTTCCATGTCGA